>JAILBH010000222.1 GCA_024681195.1 Treponema sp. | reverse complement strand
TTAGATGTGAAACCTACAATAGAAGGAGTTGTTCTTCCACCTTCTGCATTCTGAATTACAACCGGTTCACCGTTTTCCATTACGGCAACACAAGAGTTTGTTGTTCCCAAGTCAATTCCGATAATTTTACCCATTTTATTTACCTCGCTTCGGTGGTTGAGCCTGTCGAAACCACTCAATTATTAAGGTCATTTCGACAGGCTCAATGACCGCTTTTTTACAATTTTATGCCTTCGGCACCTTCACCATAACTTTTGCATGACGAATTACCTTATCCTTCAGTTTATATCCTTTGAGATATACCTGAGCCAGAGTTTCTTTCTTTGCTTTTTCGTCTTCCTGACGGCCAATTGCTTCGTGCTCATCAGGATTAAACTCATCTCCTTCTTTTCCGTAGCTTACAAGACCATATTTGTCTTCCAACATCTTAACAAGAGACTTGTTAATCATTTTAATGCCGTCTGCAATAGATTTTGCGTCTTTTGCATCCTTTGCGGCATCCAGAGTACGGTCAAAATTGTCCAGACTATCCAGCAAATCACCCAAAAGAGAAGCATTTGCATAAGCTACAGCTTCATCCTTCTGCTGCATCATGCGCTTGCGCCAGTTGTCGTTTTCGGCAGCCTTATAAAGCGCCTGAGTCTTAAGATCTGCAATCTCTTTTTCAAGAGCAGCAATTTTTTCTTCGGGAGTAAGCTCCTTCTGTTCCTGAGACTGTTCAGCAGCAGCTTCCCCGGTTTCCTGGGCAGGAGCTTCATTTGTCTGTTCTTCAGTTTTTGCCTGATCTTCAGCGTTTTCGTTGATATTTTCTTCTGACATTACACATCTCACAAAAAATTATTCTTATCATTAAAAATAATGATTTATAGCAAGAATCGTCAACAGAATTTAGAAAAATTTTTTGATTTTTTTACATTCCGTGCCTGTAAAAAGAGCAATTCCGTACCAGGAATCTTGAATCAGCGGGTCGCGGGCTATGTAATAGGTGCCTTCCGAACTTGATGCAAGCGGAGTCACACACCCAACCGCATCAGGAACAACACCTGATATTTTACCGGCAGTACTATCATAGCAGATAAACTGGATGGTTCCGTTTATGATGGCTGGAAGGATTATTCTGACTGGGGCCCCTTCGACACTCTCAGAGAAAGAATATCCAAAAAAGCAGTCAAAACCGGCGGGAAGAAGAGAATCTCCGCTCAAATCAATTGTCACAGCCTGTTCCGGCGCTTGAGTCATATTAAAACTGTAAATTACCGGAGAGCGTTCAGATTTATCCTGAGTGCTCACAAATGCATAAACTTTTTCTGAATTGCCTGAGTATACAAGCCTCAAAAAATCAGAATGTTTTGCAGTAGTAAAGCAATTGTGAATACCCTGCCCATTTATATAGAAAACATTTAGAGTTTTATTATTTTGTGTGCCGCCTGCAATACAAACTCCATTTTGTGTAAAAAAGTAATCCGAAACAAAACAATCGGCATATCCGTTCCAGACAGCCTTAAGTTTGATTTTTTTATTTGCCGAAGAATATTCTATTTTATAAAGAGAAAACGCAAAGCCTTTATCTTGTGTAAAAGTGCTGGTTTGTGAAAGCACAAAATTCTGTCCCGTATAAACCTTGGAAGCCGGGAGTTTTACAGAAGAAAGAACTTTTTTTGAAGAATGAATATGCATAAGCTTTTGCGAGTTGGTGTTCCAGGCAAGGACACAACCTCTTTTTCTGGAGCTTTCTACTCCGTCTTTCATAAAGCTCCAGCCATTTTTTTGAAGGCTTATTGTTTCTCCATCGTTTTGTGAATCGGTAAACAAAGGAAAAGCATAAAGACTGTCGTTTAAAACATAAGGACACAAAACAGTATCTGAATACGTTGCATCCAGCGAACAGGCACTAAAACAAAAAGCGCAAAAAACACAAAAACAGCTAAAAACACCGGCAAAAAATTTCTTCATTAAACTCTAAAACTCCCGTTATTACAGATTATATCATAGGCTTTTCCATTAAGTTCAAAAGCCAGTTCGTATGCGTGAAGATAAAGACGCCGAGCTTCTTTACCGCCATAAAGTGTATCACCAAGAATCGGATAACCGCGGCTTGCAAGATGAACACGAATCTGATGTGTACGGCCTGTAAACAAATTACATTCCAAAACTGCACAACGCAGCTTTTCTACAGTAATTTCTTTGAGCACGCGGAATTCCGTCTTTGAATACTGTCCTCCCCTGCTTTCAGAAAGTTCACCCCATTTTGCTGCCTGAGATTTTGATGAAACCCGTCCCATAAACATTTCTATGGTAAAATTGGAGGCTGGAACAAGTTCAGCATGACCGGACACTTCGACCACTGCAAGATATTTTTTTGTAAGCTTACGAGCTTGAAAAATCTCGGAAACCCTTTTGTTTACAGTTCTGTTTTTTGTAAAAACAATTACGCCGCTTGTTGTACGATCCAGTCTGTGCATTATTCCGGCATAAGGCGGATTATGAAGACAAGGATTTTGCTTCCATAAATAATCTACAACCGCATCATGAAGGTTTGCACGGTTCCCGGTTATTGTCTGTTCAACAGGAAAAAACTCAGGCTTATCTATAAAAATCAGGTCATCATCCTCATAAAGCACTGCCGAAGGCGTTACCTCAAAGTTAATATCATCGGGCTGCTTTTCGTAAAAAAATTTCTGGAGATCCAGCTCAACACAAACTTCTGATTTACCCCTCAGTTCAAAAGAAGGTCTTACAACACCTCGGGCGTTCACACTTACAGCACCGGCCACAATAAGACGCCTTATTTTTGAATTAGAAAGCTCCTTCCCTTCCAGCTCCTTACATTCAGGCAGCACCTTACGAAGATATTCATCGAGACGGATTTTTTCAGTTGTATTAAAACAAAGGCGTTCGACCATAAATAAAAACCCTTCATTTTTTCGGGGGATTTTTTTATTTCTTAAGCTTCTTAAACAGCTTAACCAGAAGTCCTACCTTTCCAAAAAGCAGCCAGAAGAAGAAGGCCGCTACGGCAATAATAGGAATACCGTAAATTACAATATAGAACAAAACCTTAAGCAGATTCCAGAAAAAGCCTATTACGTTAGATACAAACTCGTTCCAGGAATCTTTTACATCAGGAAGAATTATGCCGCTTTCATCCTTGCCCCGCTCAAACTGCATGTTTATATAAATAGTTGAATAATCTACCTGTCCCGAAAGTCTCTTAAAACGGCGCTCAGTACTTTCTATATCTTCTATAACAGAATTAAGCTGGCGTTCAATTTCAAGAAGGTCTTTAATATCCTTGGCCTGACTCAAATAACCGGTAAGCTTGTCGCGAAGAACATATTTTGTTTCAAGGCGGGATTGAAGATCATAATAATTGTCGCTTACATCATCACTGTTTACGCTGCGGTTTGTAACACGTCCAAAATCTCCAACCTGCACCATTGCATCATCAAAACGTGCAGATGGAACACGGACTGTAAAATTTGCACCATATTCCCAGGTATTTGCATTTGTTATGTAGCCGCCAAGAGCTTTTGCCCAATCTGTAATTTTTGCTTCGGCATCGCTAAGGGATTTTACTTCAAGACTTACATTGCCGGTTTTTATAAGCTTGCGCTCGTATTCACCTTCATAAGAAGGACCACTTCCTGCATCTTTAAGAACAGGGGCTTCCGCCATTTCCATTTCATAGGCTTCATCATAAAATCCATCTTCAACTGCAGCCGTAGTATTAAAACCTCTGCCTGCAAGCTTTGATTCTTTGAGTGCACTAACTTGAGAACTTGTTTTTTCTTTTTTACTGCACCCTACATTGGCAAGCGCAAAAATTATAAGACATGCGCTTACCCCAAGTTTAATTGCGTTTTTCATAGATAATTCCATTGCGTTACCTCTTAAATTACTTCGTAATCCGGACCGTCTTCTGTGGCAAAAATCCTGACCTTGGATTCTTCCATACAGACGTTTTCGCAAAAGGCAGCTAAGTCAAAAGCCTCTTCACTAAATAAATCATCGGGATTGTAAGAGGTTACAAGCTGAGACTCTTCGCCTTCTCCGGCAAGACGGGACATTGCGCCATTAAGAGTAACAATATCATGAACAAGTGTAATAAGATTATGACAATGCTTTTCTTCGTATTTCTGATCTAAAAAGAGCAGCTGCATTTTTTCCAGAGCCTTGTGATTTTCGGACTCGGGAACAAAGCCGCTTTTATAGCTGCAGTTATTTACCCTCTGCCATTCAGCAAAATCTGCAAAAAAGCGGGAAGGATAAATGCGCAGAGGCTTGAGCACCGACAAAAACCATGGAACAGCGCGGCCGGCACTATAAAAGGTTCTGCAGGCAAAAGCTGTGTCGCGGCAATGGCGGATATCGGCAGCAGAAAAAGTTTGTGTAACGCATGCAGGCTCTGCTTCTTCATTCTGGGTTTGAGGAAAATCTATGTGATTCGGGTACTGCTGAACTGCAAAATCAAGACGCTCCATAAAAAGCTTGAGGGAGTCGCCCGGAACAGTTGCATAAGTTAAATGAAAGCCAAATACAAGGCCCCCATCATTTAAAAGTCTGGCCTTGTTTGCATAAAACTTTTTATCAAACAAAAGTTTTCCGCCTTTGTTGGTACATTCAAGTGGAATATCAAAAGAACAAAAAATCTGTGTAGCGGCAAGCACAACCTCGCGGTCAAGACAGGCAGCATCTATTAATATGGAAACAAATACATCGGGGGCCTGCTGAGCCACAAGATTTATTATTTTTATTATGCGACGCTTATCCTTTGCAATAGCCGGGTCGTGAATTGAAAATTCAGTAATACCCTTCTGATTGAGCGTAGCAATCTGAGACTCAAGTTCACCCGATGTGAATTTATATTCTTTGTCCATTATCAGTTTACAAAAGCTCTATTCCACGCTTTTTGCAGTCGGCTTTAATCTCGTCGGTCCATACGCTAACCTGAGTTTCGCCAATGTGTGCCTTGCGCAGAAGGAACATACACAAACGTGACTGACCAATTCCACCGCCAAGAGTCTGAGTAAGTTCACCCTTAAGCAGACGCGAATGGAATTCAAACTTAGCGCGTTCAGGGCAGCCGCGTTCTTCGAGCTGGGCCTTAAGACTTTCCGGGCTTACACGAATACCCATAGAAGAAAGCTCAAAAGCTCTGTCCAGTACAGGATTCCATACAAGAATATCTCCGTTCAAACCACGGTGTCCGTCTCCACTTTCTGTAATCCAGTCATCATAGTCTGGGGCACGTCCGTCATGGATTGTTCCATCAGGAAGCTTACCGCCAATACCTGTAATGAATACAGCACCATATTCCTTTGCAACCTTATCTTCGCGTTCCTTTGGAGAAAGCTTTGGATACTTTTTCTGAAGATCGTCTGCATAAAGAATCTTAATATCTTTTGGAAGGATTGGCTTAAGAGCCGGGTAACGGTCATAGAGGAAGAATTCTGTTCTCTGGATGCAGCGGTAAACCTTCTTTACAATTTCGTGAAGATAGAAAACGGTACGGTCATTTGGATCAATAGCCATTTCCCAGTCCCACTGATCTACGTAAATAGAATGAATTGCATCAAGTTCCTCATCCGGGCGGAGTGCATTCATATCTGTATAAATACCAAAACCAGGTTCAAGTCCAAGAGAAGTGATTTTGAGACGCTTCCACTTTGCAAGCGACTGAACAATTTCCATTTTGGCATCGCCAAGATCCTTTACAGGAAAGCTTACAGGACGTTCAACTCCGTTAAGATCATCGTTAATTCCTTTACCGGCGCCTACAAAAAGAGGTGCGGTAACACGTGTTAAGTTTAATTCAGTGCTCAAAGCCAGCTGAAAAAAGTCTTTAATTGCAACAATTGCGTGCTCGGTTTCTCGGGTTCCGAGAATTGCTTTATATTTTGATGGGAGTTTTATCATAATAATATTCCTTCATATTTTAATGTGGTAAAGCTAAAAATTGCATTCGCAATTTTTTTAACGCTTTGCTATTTATCACCGCGCGCCAGCGCGCTTACTCACCTTTATAATTAATGAGAGTTGTTACTTTGCAAGGAGCAAGGACTTTTTCATAATTCAGATCGGGAAGACCGATAACGCCAAAGAAATCAGTAACTTCCCCGCCTCCCTGCTCAATTAAGTTTTTGGCAGCTGCGAGCGTGCCGCCGGTTGCAATAAGATCATCTACAACAAGAAAGTGTCCGCCTTTTTTGATATCGGCTTTGTGAACTTCTATTGTTGCAGTTCCATATTCAAGAGAATAACTGCACTGATAAGTTTCTCCAGGCAGCTTTCCTTTTTTGCGGATTAAAACCAAAGGGATTCCAAGACGCTCTGCAAATGGAGCAGCAAAAATAAAGCCGCGGCTTTCTACTCCGGCTACAGCGTCAATCTTTACATCCTTGTACTTCTGGACCATCTGGTCTATACAAAACTTAAGGGCTTCAGGATTTACAAGAACTCCTGTAATATCATAAAAAAGAATTCCCGGTTTGGGAAAGTCAGGTACACGGCGCACAGCCTTATCAAGCATTTCTAAATCCATAATTAAACCCCAGATTAAAAATAAAAATACGAGAAATATTTTAATACTATGTTTTGTTTAAGACAAGTACCGGAGCAGCCGGCTTACACTATTCGTTTGTCCGTCTTGCTGCAAATGATATAGAGAAAATTACAATTATAAGAATATAAACAATCACACCAACCACAAGTGCGCCCATTGTGTTTATATAGCTCAGTATCAAAAAGTTTATAAGCTTATACAAAAGATAAACAAAACTATATACAAAGTAGCTTAATACAATGATGAACGGAAATCCGAACACCCATGAAAAACGGAACATCTGCATTTCGCCAACACGGTTATCCCAGGCAAAACCGGCAAGGAATATAAACAAAGCCATAAGGAACAGCGGGAACAAAACCCTGTTGAGCAGAGTCTGAGCATAAAGTTCCCATGCAAAGCCATATTGAGCAGCTTCCTTGGCAAAACGGATCAGATGAATGATTGAACCGGTCTGAGGATTGGCCGGAGCTTCTTCGAGCATAAGGAACTCTGAATATTTCATAGGAAAAATCAGATATTCCGGAGAAGTAGTTACAGTTCCATCCACATAAGTATAGGTAGGTCCGAACATAATGCTTGAATCATCGCGACCAACAGATTTTAGTAATATATATGGAACAAAATCGGTTTTTGAGTCAATTAAAAGCAGTTCCTTAGTCTGATCTGTAAGATTCTTTACGCTAACCGGCATGAGCTTTGCATAAGGAACATTCAGTTTTCTAAGGAAGTTTCCGTAAGCATCAAGACTTACAATTGTAAGATCACGCAGATACTGAATTGACTGACCTGTAGACTGAACCGAAGTAACTCCCTTAAAGTAAACAATTTCTTTTGCGCCGTTGTTGTGGCTGTAGGCAAAATAAACATCGTTTGCGCTTTCAAAAGACTTAAGCTCAAGAGTTTCATCTACAAAAAAGCATTCCTGCTCAATTCGGTCGGTCGCAATTCCAAGATAAAAGTTTACATCAGAATCGCGCTGGGTCTCCGGATAAGCATCTAAAAGTCCGCGGAATATATAGTAGGCTTCAAGATTATTTTTGTTTACGAGTGCCAGATAGCCCTTATATTTCTGGTCATAAATTTCGTATTCAACACCAGTTACAGACTTATGAACCTGGGTAATATTGTTCCAGGCCTTTGAAGAAATATTTTTAAGCTCGTCAATGTTAGGATTTTTTACATCAGTAAGCTTTGCGCCAAGCTCTGCATAATAGTGGGCGTCAAACCACTGCTCGTTTTCATAAGCGGCACGTGCCTTTAAAAGACACTTATAAGAATCATTAATAAGCTCCGGGTCAATTATAAGGGAATCATCCTTGAGCTCAATTGGCTCTGCCTTGGTAAGGTCAAAGCGAAGCTCGTTGGTATAGATTCTGTTAATTTCCATGTCGGCACGGCTTTTAAGATCTCTTGCTTCTTTTGAATTAGGATTAAGCTTGAGCGCAGCATTTGCATAAACTAAAGCCCTTTCATTAATTCCGTTATCAAGCAGAAGGTTTCCAACATCAATATATTCTTTGATGATTTTTGTTTTGTTTACAAGTTCGTTGCGTTTTTTATTTGACCACAGCTGAAAAGTTTCGTTCGAAAGGGTGATAAGGAAGGTACAGCACAAGCCTGCAATTATAACAAGCTTAAAGCGCTCCCCCATTGCCGGAGAAAAACGTTTGTAGCTGCCTTCGCTGTTGTGTCCAAAATATACAGAAAGCGAAATGACAAAACCGGTTATAGCCATAGCCGGAAGGAACTGTGCAAAATAAGAAAGTCCTACACAGAATTTATAAAGAAAGTTTGATCCGGCTGGAACTTCGGCCGGAACATTGTAAAACATTCCCGCAGCAAAGCAGATTAAAAAACCAAGACCTAAAAAAACAGAAAGGATTGTAAAGATTTTTTTCATACCCACTCCCCAAGCCTACATATTTCTCTTTTTTCTGGTGGCAAACCTGACAATTCCAATTATGATAAAAATCAGGCTGAACAAAACATTGCACATTACGAGGAACGGTGCATCAATATATTTTTCCAAAAAGTTTATAAAACGGATTGTATCTATATGCTGGCGTCTGAACGAAACAAAAGCCGGATGAAAGTAAAGAGTATTTGCCGCAAGAATAAGGAAGGTTACAAACATTACAAAGCAGGTATTCAAAAGCTTCCAGCGGAACAGACTTGCAACTCCGTAAAGGCTTGCAAGAACAAGTCCTAAAGAAAGAAAGCCCAGCCAGAAGGTCCAGGTTTTTGCAAAGGTTTCTACAGCCCTGTCTTTAATAAGAGCAAAAGAAACAAGCGGATAATGCAGCTGCTTTTCATCAATAGTTTTTTTGATAAGCCCATCCTTATATGGAGCAGACTCACGGTAAAGCTCAAAATCCTGCGAAGGAGTAATTCTTTGAACTTCTACCTCACCCTCTTCCGAAGTATCAATTATGATTGTAGTTGTATTTACAAAAGGATTTTTATTAAAGTCAGAAGTAAAATAATAAACCTTGTCATCGCTTTGACGGAAATAGCCGCCGGTAAGCATTTTGCCGGAATCTTTTACAGCGTACATTCCCTTGTCTTCAAAATGAATAAGGAATGGCAGGCATACACACCAGGTAAGAGCCGACAAAAGAATGAAGGTTATAAAATGAGCAATTCCACCATTATTGCTTATGCGCACATAAACCAATATAGGACACATAAAAACCAGAATACATAAAAGCACGTAAAAAAAGGCTCTGATAAAATCGGATTTGTTAAAAAGACTTAAGGACAGACCAGCAACAGCCCCCTGGGTTGCCAGATAAATTGTGTAGAAAAACATGCCTATGGCGGTTCCAACAAGGAGCACTATAAAATACATAAGAATCAGTCTAAACGCTTTTTTCATAAATAACAAAATCCTATATGTTATATTATCGGCTTAAAACGAATATTTACTTATATTATAGATGTATTTAACCGCATAATTCAAGGTTGAAGGCCAAAAAAAATATTTCATTATTATGTATTTTATAGCTAAAACAGTTTGACAGAATATCAAAATATATTGTATTATATTAAGTAGTATTTTAAAATAAAAAAAAACGTTGGGGTGAATTTTATTATGGACATTAATAATGCGGTTATACCAGGGTTTGACGCCGACAAGGACGACAGTCTTCAGATTAAGCTCGACAAATCCTTTGGTGTGCCAAATGGGCTTATAGTGTATCTTACAGGCTACATCGACACATATAACTCAACCTACTTTCAGAAAAAAATAACACAGGTTATAGAAGCAGGCTTTTCGAATCTTGTATTCAACTGTTCTGCCTTGAATTATGTATCTTCTACCGGAATCGGTTCCTTCACAGTATTTCTTAAAATGGTAAAGCCAAAGGGTGGAGATATCGTTCTTCTTGAAATCCAGCCAAAAGTATATGAAGTATTCCAGCTTCTGGGATTCTCTCAGTTCTTTAATATTAAAAACTCTACAGAGGAAGCAATTTCGTTCTTCTCACAGGGAGGCCCTACTACTTCTTCTGTTTTCCCGCTTGTAATTGAATGTCCTGTATGTGGCAAAAAGCTTCGTGCCGTTAAGTCAGGAAGATTCCGCTGCTCAGGCTGTAAATCAATTCTTGCAATAAATGATCGCGGAGAAGTATCGCTGGGTTAATCACATTCCTTGTGTATATCTTGTGGATAAATCTGTTAAAAACTATGTTTTTTAATTAAAACATAGTTTTTTTTATTTAAAAAAATACATAATTCAATACATAAATATGTAGTATAAAATACTCTATATAGCTACAATATGAGCTAAATCCTTATATTACAAGGATTTAGCAAGCCTTTCTGTAATCAGTTTAAAACTAAAATCTTTATTCTATTTTCCTGGAATTCTAGCCCCACATCCACAAATTATTCTTCTGATGTGGATATGTTGTGGATTACTGGTGAATAACATGTGTGTAAAAGTGAATAAATGTGAAACAATATAAATGAGCGTGAAACATCTTTTTTTCCTTTAAAAACCTTAAAAATTTAGCTATACTTAAAAATATGAATAAAGAATTTCAGACACGCCTTGAACAGATCGAAATGCATCTCAAAAAAGCACTCGAAACAGATTATTGTGACGAATGGCGGGAAAGCTCTTTTTCTAAACTGCCGCACTCTATTACACAGAACAAAACCTTTATTCAAAAGCTCATTGAACCAAACAAAAATCTGCTGAATCTTGGCGGAAAAAGATGGAGGCCTTTGTTTTTGATTCTCTGCTATGAGATGGCAAAAAGCATGGATAAATCCAATGCCGCAAGAGCCGTACCGGAACAGACCGCATACGCACTCACCCAGCTTGTAGAATTTGTTCATACCGCAAGCCTTATTCATGATGACATAGAAGATAACGCAGACTTACGCCGGGGAAAACCTGCCGCACATATTCAGTATGGACTGGATACAGCCCTAAACTCTGCAAGCTGGCTCTACTTTGAAGCACCGGTTTGCCTGAACACCTCTGGTCTTACACCCCAGCAGCAGCTTACCTTTTATAAGCTTTATACAAACGAATTAAGAAGACTTCACCTTGGTCAGGCAATGGATATTTACTGGCACAGAGAAAAAGAAGTTTTTCCTACAGTAGATGAATATAAGGCAATGGTAAAAAATAAAACCGGAACCCTTTCGAGTCTTGCAGCCCAGACAGGACTTATTGCAGGCGGAATGCCGGTAGAGCCTGCTGCCGAATACGGAGAAATTGCTGCCCAGATTGGAATTGGCTTTCAGATTATTGACGATGTAATAAACCTTACAGATGGAAACCCCGGAAAAAAACGCGGGGATGATATTGTAGAAGGAAAAAAGTCCCTTCCGATACTACTGCACATCCAGAAAAAGAGCGGAGACAAAGAAAAGCTTTGCAGCCTTATGACCCGTGCCGCAAAAGAAGGAATTGATTCTCCTGCAGTAGAAGAATGCATCAATCTTTTGAATACAACAACCTGTATCCAGGATGCAGCAAAAGAAGGCCAGCGTCTTATAGAACAAAGCTGCCAGAAATTTGAACAAAGCAAACTCATCAGTGAGCTTTTTACCTCTATGATTCCGGAGAAATACAGATGAGAGAAAGACCAGATAAACTGAACAATCACGCAATTATGCTTGCCTCTGACGGAGAATACACCGAAGCCATTGCCTGCTTTAAGCGCGCAATAGTCATAGAAAGAAACAATTATCTTTTGTGGTACAATCTTGGCATTACCTACAGAGACAGCGGAGACCTTTCCAGCGCACGCAGTTCACTCGAAAAAGCACATCAGATTGCCCCGGAAAAAGCAGATGTGTTGGAAACTCTTTCTACCCTGTGCATTCAGATGGAAGATTATGTAGATTCGCTTGGCTATACAAAAGAAGGGCTCGAAAAATGGCCCGAAAATCCTGCATTCTGGAATCTTAGCGGAGTTGCCCTTTTTAATATGGAAAAATACGAACAGGCCAGCGAAAGTTTTGAACAGGCTGTGTGCCTGAATCCGTATTATACAGATGCACTTTATAATTTAAGAGACACTTATACTCAACTGAATAACCATAACGGCGCAGACGAATGTAATAAAAGAATTAAGAATGCTCTTTAGCAAGCTTATTTATTTCATCTGCAAGTCTGGCAAGCGGAACCTGCTTTTGAACACCACCAAGCTCCCAGGCAACCTTTGGCATTCCGTATACAATACTTGAAGCCTGATCCTGTCCAAGAGTCCATGCACCTTTTTTTCGCATTTCGGCAAGCTGGGCAGCTCCATCACGCCCCATTCCTGTCATAATTACACCAAGAGCCTTGTTCTGATAACCATTTGCAACAGATTCAAAAAGAGCATCGGCAGAAGGTCTGTGGCCGTTACGCTGAGGCTCCTGATTAAGACGGATAAACGGACCAATGGCACGCTTTTCTACAGTCAGATGATAGTTTCCTGGAGCAATGTATATATGACCTGCAACAACAGGTTCTCCATCCTTAGCTTCGGTAACAGTAAGAGGACAGATGTGATTCAGACTGTCTGCAAATTCTGTTGTGAAGCCCGGAGGCATGTGCTGAACAACAAGGATCGGCTGCTTTAAATCTGCAGAAATTTTTGGAAGCATTTCGCGCAAAGCATTTGGCCCACCGGTAGAAATACCAATGGCAATAATTTCTATGCGACCCCCTTCCCTTTCCGGAGTAATGACAACCGGTTCTTTGTTTTTTGGAGCAAGCCAGGATGAAGGAGCTGTAAATTCAGATTTAGTAATTGCAGCACTTTTGGCAAAGTCATCACCCTTTTTCTGGGCAACAAGCTTTTCGGCAGCCTTAAGCTTAACCTGATGAGTAAAGTAATCAGGATCAGGTACATGCTTTCCGTGCAGGGATGCATAAGAAGCACCGTAGCTTGCAATATATTCAATGATGTTTTCGGAAACATCACCAATTTTTAAAGATACAGAAGATCCGCCCGGCTTGGTAATAAAATCAGAAGCACCAAGCTCAAGACAGCGCATGGTAACAGAAGCACCTTCGGTAGCAATGCTCGAAAGAATAATAACAGGAATATCAATTTTGAGCTGCTTTCGTTTTTCGAGGAACTGAACACCCGTCATTACAGGCATTTCAATATCAAGGAGGATTACGTCCGGCTTGTAAACTGGAATCTTATCCAGAAGATCTTGTCCATTTTCAGCTTTAGCTACAACCTCAAGTCCATCATACTCTGCAATAATTCTCCCGATTAAATTGCGCATCAACGCAGAATCATCACAAATTAAAACTGAAATTTTATCCATGGCAAATAACTTCCCTTTTATTTTTGACTAACGGTTTTTCTTATAAAGACATGCCCAGTCTGTTTTTAAGAATTCAAACTGTGTCTTCATACCAAACAAAGACTCCGAATGTCCTATGAACAGATAAGACTGAGGAGCCATTGCGTCCCAGAATCTGTTGATTACAGTAAGCTGGGCCGGTTCATCAAAGTAAATGAGTACATTTCTGCAAAAAACGACATCAAGATTACGGGCACCCGAATCGTTCTTTAAGTTATGGTAGTCAAAGTGGATTGTATCCTGTAATTCTTTTTTTACCTGATAGCCGCCTTCGACCTTTGTAAAATATTTTGCAAGATAATCGGCTGGAATACCGTCTATCTTTGAATCTGCATAAAAGCCCTGCTGACCAACCATAAGAGATTTGAGGGAAATATCAGAAGCAGTAATCTTAAAATCAAAACCTGCGGGTACAATTTCTTTTAGAATCATTGCAATTGTATATGGCTCTTCACCAGTAGAACAACCGGCACTCCATACACGAATGGTTCTATCCATGCCCTTCTTTTTGTTTTCAATAACTGCAGGAATTACATAGTTAGTAAAAGCATCAAAATGAGGCTGATTTCTAAAGAAGCGTGTAAGATTAGTAGTTACAGAATCGAGCATCAGCTTCATTTCATCCGGATTCTTTAAAACCAAAGCAAGATACTCTTGTGGAGTTTCAAGGTTCTTTTTTCTGAGCAGTTCCTTAATACGGCTATCAAGGATAGACCTGTTGGTTGTAGAGAAAGTAATTCCACATTCGTCATAAATTACCTTGCGGAACTGTTCATAATCCTTATCATTAAGTACTTCAAGCATAGTAACTAATTATACATCACATAGATTAAAAAAACAAATGCAAAATCATAATTTGGGACTTACATACTAAAGTTCTTGCCAAGGTAAATTTCGCGGGCCAACTCACTGGCAAGGATTTCTTCTTTGGTTCCCTGCAGCATAATTGTTCCGGTATTGATGATGATGGCACGATCTGTAATTTCAAGAGTATCACGTAC
Organism: Treponema sp.; assembly: GCA_024681195.1. Classification (GTDB taxonomy): domain Bacteria; phylum Spirochaetota; class Spirochaetia; order Treponematales; family Treponemataceae; genus Treponema_D. Next base: position 5,235 of record JAILBH010000222.1, on the reverse strand, counting down.
GTTGTGGTCTGTAATAAGAATTCCAATTCCCCTTTGAGCAAGCAGCTTGATTACGTTTTTGATATCTGCAACGGCAATAGGGTCAATTCCCGCAAAAGGCTCGTCCAGCAAAAGGAATTTTGGTTCAATGGCAAGGGAACGAGCAATTTCGGTACGGCGGCGTTCTCCACCCGAAAGTGTATACGCTTTTTGATAACGGATTCTTCCAATAGAAAATTCTTCAATCAAATCATCCAGATACTGCTTTTTTTGTTTATAGGTAAGATCCCGTCTTGTTTCCAAAACCGACCAGATATTTTCTTCTACAGTAAATTTACGGAAAACCGACGGCTCCTGAGGAAGGTACGAAATGCCAAGGCGTGCACGCTTATACATTGGAAGACGTGTAATACACTGATCATTTAAGAAAACTTCGCCGGCTGTAGGCTTATAAAATCCAACTACCATATAAAAGGTTGTAGTTTTACCGGCACCGTTTGGACCAAGAAGTCCAAGAACCTCTCCGGTTTTCATCGAAAAATCTACACCGCGGACAACCTCTTTGCGGCCAAAGGCTTTGTACAGGCTGGAAACCCTTAAAAGAGGAGTTGTGGCATCCTGTACAGGAGTTGCTTCTTCCTGTGCTGCAACTGTTTCTTCTTCTGCCATATTATTCTTCCTCCCCAGCTTTGTTCAGCGTTGCGTCCTGCAATGCAGCTTCTTCTTCCGGCGAAGCTTCTTCTTCCGGCGCAGCGTCTTCTTCCGCACCCGCTTCCGCACTCTCTTCAGCACCCTCAGCCTTTTCTACTTTTGTTTCTTCTTTTGGAGATTCTGTTACAGAACCCTTTACGTTTCCGGAAAGAGTAATGCTTTGTGTATCCAGGTTTAAAGTAATCTGCTGAGCGCGGAAAACATCTTCCTTCTGCTTAACCTGTGCGTTGCCGCTAAGCTCCAGCATCTGTTCATTTTTCTGATAGACAGCATAAGAGCCGGTACACACATTATCCTTTTGCGTAAGATTTATTCCAATCTGCAGCACTGCAATATTTGTATTTTGATTATATTCTATTATCTGGGCATCGGCCTTTACATCGTTATCAAGATCTACAAGATGAACATTACCTTCGAGCAGGGCAACCTTTGTTTCGCGGTCGTAGCTCATCTGGTCGCAGGTAAACTCCATTTTGGTTTCAAGATTTTTTCCGGAGATATTTCCCTTTGCTTTTATGATTCTGTAATCATCACCCGAAAGCTCAATCTCGTCTGCCGAAATTTCTATTGAAGTAGTTTGAATAAATGCCCCACCCGAAAGTGTTGTAGTTGCAGAAGAATCTCCGGCCTGGCCTGACATATTGCCTGCAGTAAAAGCAATTTTTTCTGCAAAAAGAGGAAGAGAGGCAAAACACATAAGAGCAATCAAAACTGTAAAAAGCCGCTTATTCAACTTCTTCCTCCTCCCCTTCTTTTTTATCCTTTGCTTCTATTTCACCCGAAACAGTTCCTGCAAAGCTAAACTGCTTGCTTACTCCGCTTGCAGAAAAGCCTGTTCCGTAAATTATAGTTCCTTCTTTTTCTACACGAACAGTATCACGTCTGCCACCGGTAAGCTGTTCAGTTTTACCGTTCCATTTGAGCACGTCTGCATAAAAGCTTGTATTCTGTGTTTTATTAAAAAGCTTAATTCCATCATAAAGCTCATAAAGTTCAAGATCAGTATCTGCATAAAGATAACCGCAGGAGCCGTCTGTTTCAAGTTCCTGTTTATCATCATAGGTCATAAACTTTACATTCTTGCCGTAAGTAACCGATGAATTTTTATACTGTTCAATCTGTTCTGCCTGAACACGAACATCTTCTTTGGCGTCTTTATAGCGCACAAGCTTTGCCTGATTAAAAATAAATTCCGGATTAGTTTTTTCGGCTTCTACATTGTCGTCGTATTTAAGGGAACAGGAATTAAAAATACAAAAAAATGAAAGCGCAATGCTGATGAGTGCAGCATAGAAAAAAGAACTGTGTGGCTTTTTAAAGTGCTTTTTGCTCTCCACTTTTTTGTCTCCTATGATTTTATTATATGCAAATTTATGATAATATGCAATTTATGAGTGAACGCTGTTATAAATGTTTTAAACCAAAATCTGTATGCCTTTGTAAATACGCAAAGGAACTGGATACAGGAATAAAATTTGTTTTTTTAATGCATCCAAAAGAATTCCGCCGCACAAGAACCGGAACAGGCTATCTTGCACACAGCTGCCTAAAAGATTCCGAAGTTATTGTAGGTCAGGATTTTGCACAAAACCAGCGTTTTACCCAGCTTATGAGTGATCCAAAATATCAGCCGTTTTTGATGTACCCCGGAGAGGATGCCTGGAATGTAAAATCAAAGGAGCAGCCGCCAGAGCTTAAAGCAATTTTAACAAAGCAGAAAATCCCTCTCATTTTGATTTTGGATGCCACCTGGTTCTGCTCCAAAAAGATGATAGAAAAAAATCCTTTTTTACTGGAACTTCCAAACTTAAGTTTTGCGGGAACTTATAGTTCCATTTTTACTTTTAAACGAGAGCCGCGAGCCGACTATATTTCTACAATTGAATGCTGCTATTATTTTATAAAGGAGCTTCAGGAAACAGGCCTTGTAGATCCAGCTCTGAATCCCGAACCGCTTATGAGGATTTTTAAAGAGATGATAAAGCTCCAACTTACTGCCGAAAACGAACGCATTCTTGGAATCCGCGCAAACTCCCACGATTACGACGCCAAATATAACAAAATAAAAACCATTCCCGATTATCTTAAGGACTAGCGGACGACTTCATTTAACAAGGAAAATCTGCTATAATAAAATTTATGGAAAACGAGATTTTTGATTATATAATAATTGGTGCCGGTCCTGCAGGCTTGAGCTCGGCACAGTATGCAGCCCGTGGTGGTCTTAAAACCCTGGTGCTTGAAGGAATGGGAGAAGGTGGCCAGGTTACACAGATTTCTGAACTTGAAAACTACCCCGGAGTTTTTCCTGCCGTAAACGGTTTTGATTTTATAGACGTAATGAAAAAACAGGCTCAAGAGTTTGGTGCTGTAATTAAAAACACAGCAGTTTCTTCTATAGATAAGATGGGCAAAAACTTTGTTGTAAAAACAAGAGACGTATGTTATTCAAGTCCAGCCCTCTGTATTGCAACCGGAGCTGTTCACAAAAATCTTGGAGTTCCAGGCGAAAAGGAATTAACAGGCCGCGGAGTTTCTTACTGCGCAACCTGCGACGGACCATTTTTCAAAAACAAAAGAATTATAGTAGTTGGCGGCGGAGATTCAGCCTGTTCCGAAGCTGTTTATCTTTCTACAATCTCTGGTGATGTTTCTATTATTCACAGACGAGACACCTTCCGCGCACAAAAAGCAGTTGTAGACAAAATGCTTTCCAAAGGAGTTAAGCCTGTTTATGACACAGTATTAAAATCCATAAACGGAACAAACAAGGTTGAATCAATCACAATTCAGAATGTAAAAACCGGACAGGAACAGCAGCTGGAATGTGATGCAGTATTTATTTTTGCAGGAATGGCACCTCAGACAGAGCTTGTAGACATGCTCAAAAAAGATGAAGGCGGCTATATCATAACCGATGAAAACATGCAGACTTCTATTCCGGGTCTTTTTGCAGCCGGGGATGTAAGAGCCAAGCCGTTCAGACAGATTGTTACAGCAGTAAGTGATGGTGCAATAGCGGCAAATGCAGCAAAAGAAATTGTAAAATAAAGTAATCAAAATGAAGAAAAAGTTTGCAATCATATTTACAGCCCTTCTTTTATTCTCTGGTAGTTTACATTCGCTAAGTTTTTGGGATGATGTTCCAAACGAGGAGCTTGCAAAAAGAATAGTAGACCAGATGACAAACACCGAGCTTTATTCCCAGATTCTGATGTTTGGCTGGGCCGGTGCAGAACCCGAAACTCTTTTATTTGACTGGGTTGCACGCGGACTTGGAAACGTAAAGGTATTCGGCTGGAACACAAACGACATTCATCTTGTTGCAAAATCTATTTCTTCGCTGCAAAAAAGCTCGCAAGACAACCGCTTTCAAATTCCGCTTTTTGTTGCAACAGACCAGGAGGGAGGTTCAATCCGCCACGTAAAGGGCGACACCCTCATTACTCCGGGAAACATGGCAATTGGAGCCGCAGGCTATCCGCTTGATTCGTGGTACAGTGCCTATTACATAAGCCGCGAAATTAAAGCGCTTGGAATTAATATGAACTTTGCGCCAACCGTAGACCTTTTTACAAACCACAATTCTACAATTATTGGAACAAGATCCTTTGGCGATGACCCTGTAAAAACCGGTATTCTTGGAGCAGCCTTTGCAGCAGGTTCAAAAGCAGCAGGCGTTATTCCAACCGTAAAGCACTTCCCGGGCCACGGAGACACAGACTTAGACTCCCACGGAAAGCTTCCTGTAATCAACATTAATTTTGAAACTTTTAAAAACCGCGAGTTAGTTCCATATAACTATATGATTCAGGAAGAAGCTTCGGCAATTATGTCGGGTCACTTAAGCTATCCTAACATAGACAGCACTGGAGCTCCGGCTTCTCTTTCAAAATATTTTCTTACAGACCTTTTACGTAACCAGCTTGGTTTTAAAGGTCTCATAATTACAGATGATATGGAAATGGTAGGTGCCACAATTTATGCCGGAACAATTTCCAACGCATTCAAAATGGCAATAGAAGCCGGTAACGACATTATTCTTTCTTCCAGAACAGCCCAGCTTAATGAAGCACTCTGGTACAAAAACCTTGAACAGATGGACACAGATCCGGCCTTTAAAGAACGCATTAAGGATGCCGCTTACAGAGTAATAAAAGCAAAGCTGGACTATTTTAAAGGACAGACAGAACCGGCCCCACTCTACCCTGATCCAAATACTATTGATGAATATATCCCCGACCGCGAAGGAGAAAAGTTTTTTATAGAACAGGCCTGCCGCTCAATCACAGTAGAAAAAAGGGGAAGCCTGCCGCTTACAAAAGACAACGGCGGAAGAATCCTTTTGCTTGGTTCACTCACAGTTTTCTTTAATGATGCACTCACCCGTTATCCAAATGCCGGTCAGGTTTATTTTAATTACGACACAGGTCCAAATGAAACCCAGTGGATTATAGATCAGCTGCCAGATATTTCGCAGAATTTTCAGACAATCATAATCTGTGTTTCTAACGAAAACCATGTAAAGATTGCAAATTATTTTAA
>JAILBH010000213.1 GCA_024681195.1 Treponema sp. | reverse complement strand
CCAGAACCCCGACGACGACAAAACTACAGAAGTATTCTTCAGTCAGAAAAATGCGTGTCCTGACTGTGGTATTTCCATCCCGGACCTGCAGCCACGCCTCTTCTCATTCAACAACCCGTTTGGCGCGTGCCCTGAATGTACAGGCCTTGGCGAAAAAATGGAATGGGATTATAAAAAAATTCTGCCGGACAAGTCGCTCAGTTTTAACCAGACCGCCTTACCATTTTTTAATCCGACCAGCGAATGGAACCGAAGTGTATTTAATGCCGTAGCCGATGCTGCAGGCTTTACCCTGGACACTCCGCTTGACCAGCTGACCGACAAACAGTTTGACTTTTTATGGAAGGGCTCTGACAGCAAAAAGCTCCACTGGATTTACCAGAAGCAGAGTGGAGAAGGTTATTCTGAATACAACCGCCCGTGGCCAGGAGTTTTGGGAGAGATGAACCGACGTTACCGCGAAGCCTGGGGCGAAAGCATGCGTTCTAATATAGAAGAAAAGTTTATGGCAATTCACGAATGCTCTGCCTGCCACGGAATGCGCCTGCGCCCCGAAGCTCTTGGTGTAACTGTAGGCGGAAAAAATATTTATGAGCTTTGTAAGCTTTCTGTTGCAGAGTCTATAGACTTTTTTGATCACCTTGACCTTACCGAAAGCGAAGCCCAGATTGCCACTCAGATACTTAAAGAAATCCATGCCCGCCTGCGATTCTTACGCGACGTAGGTCTTGAATATCTTACAATGGAACGTGCCGCCGAAACTTTAAGTGGTGGAGAAGCTCAACGAATCCGTCTTGCAACCCAGATTGGTTCAGCACTCTGCGGTGTTATGTATATCCTTGACGAACCAAGCATCGGCTTGCATCAACGCGATAACCAGCGCCTCATAGACACACTCTTAAACCTTCGCGACAACGGTAATACTGTAATTGTAGTAGAGCACGACGAACAGACTCTTCGCACAGCAGATTACCTCATAGACCTTGGCCCCGGAGCCGGTGTAAACGGTGGACGTATTGTAGCCGCAGGCACCCCGGACGAAGTTGCCAAAGTAAAAGAAAGCCTTACCGGTCAGTACTTAGCAGGTACACTACGCATGGATATTCCGACCACACGCCGTACTGGTAACGGAAAATTTATCTCAATAAAGGGTGCCCGCGAACACAACCTCAAAAACGTCAACGTACAAATCCCTCTTGGAACCTTTACCTGTATTACCGGTGTAAGTGGCAGCGGAAAGTCCACTCTTATGAGCGACATTCTGTACCCTGCAGTAAGCAATAAAATAATGAGAACAAACTATCCTGTGGGTGCCTGTGACAGTGTAGAAGGAATGGAGGCCATAGACAAGGTAATCAACATAGACCAGTCGCCGATCGGCCGTTCCCCGCGCAGTAATCCTGCAACCTACGTTGGTGTATTCGACGCAATCCGAGACCTTTTTGCAAGCCTGCCGGAGTCTAAAGCCCGCGGTTACCAGAAGGGTCGATTCAGCTTTAATGTAAAGGGCGGTCGCTGCGAAAACTGTCAGGGGGCGGGAGAAATTGTAATCGAAATGAACTTCCTGCCTGACGTATACATTCAGTGCGAAGTCTGCGGCGGTAAGCGCTTTAATCACGAAACCCTGGAAGTAGAATACAAGGGCAAGAGCATAAACGACGTACTCAATATGACAATTGATGAAGCCTGTGACTTTTTCCAGAGTATTCCTCATATATATAGAAAGATTGCAACGCTTCAGTCGGTGGGACTTGGTTATATTCAGCTTGGGCAGAATGCCCTGACCCTTAGCGGCGGCGAGGCACAACGCGTTAAACTTGCCAACGAACTTGCACGCCCGGCAACCAGTAAAACTCTTTACATTCTGGACGAACCGACTACAGGCCTTCACTTTGCAGACGTAAAGCTTTTGATGACAGTAATTCAGCGTCTGGTAGACAACGGCAATACTGTAGTAATGATTGAACACAATCTTGACGTAATAAAGCAGTCTGATTATATAATAGACTTAGGTCCTGAAGGCGGAAACCGCGGAGGAACTCTTGTTGCATGCGGCACTCCGGAAGAAATTGCCCGCTGTAAAAAAAGCTATACCGGTCAGTTTCTGCAGGATTTGGGAGGCAGTGGTAAGTGAGGAAGAACTCTTTTTGTAAAAGTGGATTGCTTCGCTTCGCTCTCAATGACAGGGGCTTTGTCGCAATGATGATGCTCCTTTTTATGTTAGCACCAGTATCTCTCCACGCCCAGGATTCCGACCAGCAGAATAAGAACGCTGAACCAACAATTATCACCATCATTAATGCACGCCAGACTACTTATGATAAAGATGAAAAAAATGGAAATGATTCGATTGTTCTGGAAGGTGCTGTAGAAATATCTGTAAAAAAAGGAAGCTCTGTTTCTGAAATTAAAGCAGATCGTGTTACTTATGACCGAAGCACAGAAATGCTTTATGCAGAAGGCAGTGTAGAGATTCTTACAAAAAGCAGTGGATCGGGCGGTGGAGAAACAACTACTGCAAGCTCTCTGCTTATGAATACATCTACACTGGAAGGAATTTTTGACGATGGACGGGTTGTTCAGACAAAAAGCGATGCACTCAATCTTCCTTCGGGTTCCACCCTCATAGTTTTTTCTGATATTTTTGGTAAAGGTGAAAACAATACAATTGCATTTAAAAATTCAAGCCTTACCTTTTGTGATGCGCCGGAACCTCACTGGCACATTGACGCTTCCAGAACCTGGCTGCTTCCCGGTGGTGAGTTTGCTTTTTTAAATGCACTGCTTTATGTAGGACCGGTTCCTGTTTTATATTTCCCGGCCTTCTACTATCCAAAAGATGAACTTATTTTTAATCCTGTATTTGGTTCACGTCTTCGCGAAGGAAAATATGTTCAGACCACAACTTATCTTATGGGACGCAAGCCGTTAAGCTCCGGTTCAAGCTCCAGCTCCAGCTCTTCATCCAGCGGTTCAAACAAGAACGAAGATTCTTCTACAGAAGAATCGCTCAAAGCTGTTTATAACTTTATGAAGCCGACAGAACTTAAGGAGCAGGAGAGGCAGGGGCTCATGCTTCATAATCTGGATGAGTCCTACAAAGGAGATACTTCTTCCTATATAAAACTGATTGGTGACTGGTATACAAATCTTGGAACTGTGGTTGGACTTGATGGAAAACTCCGGCCTTCAAAAGAATATGTAACAAATCTTGATTTTAACTTCCTTGCAGGCTTTAGCAGCACCGTGTTTGTTGAGGATAACAACTATTCCTTCCTTTCTGCAAAAGGAAACAGATATATGGACGGTTCTAACTTCCTTGGAATAAAGATGCCGTTCCGTTATGGTACAAGTATTGATTTTACTCTTTCAAAACCATTCAGACTTTCACTTTCATTGCCGCTTTATTCAGATCCTTTCTTTTATAATGATTTTAAGAATCGCGAAGAATCAATGGAATGGATTTCTTATCTTCTGGATTTAAGTAATAAAACAGATAAAGATGAAGGTGCTACAGAAAAAGACGTTGCTCCAAAACCAATTTCGCAGCTTCAATGGAAACTTTCTTCTTCGTATTCGCCAAATCTTCCTTCGTTCTTTAAGCCTTATTTGAGTTCAATTTCGCTTAGTTTGAATTCTTCCATATACATTAATTCTTTACAGATGGATGAAGAAGCGCTTAAAGCAGATGCACGTTATAAAAAAGATAAGGCCTGGAAGGATTATACACCTGAACGTTCCTTCTATTATCCAAGTCAGATAACTCCTGTAACAGGTTCTGTTGCCGTAAGCGGCGTTTTGTTCCAGTGGCCTCTTAGTCCAAAATCGGTTTCTCAAAAACAGGTAAACTATCCTTTGGCTTTAACAAAACCGGATGAGCTTAAAACCGAAAAGCAGCTGGAGGCCGAACGACTTGCTGCCGAAAAAGAAGCTGCAGGTGACTCTGAAACAGAAATTGAAGAAGATGAGATCGAAGACCTGGAAGATTCCGAAGCCGAAGAAACTCTTCCAATGCCAAAGCCTGTTCTTACCGAACTGGATACAAGTTCTCTAAGCGCTGTTACAATCAGCGGATTAAACTATAAGCTTGATTATAACGTAAATGCCAATTTGAATACTCAGATTACCTATAGCACTACCGACAGCAAGAAAAAGAAGTATCTTAAAACTCCTGATGATTTTGACTGGAATAATATTCAGTCTTCAATGTATTCGTTAAAGCTTCCTGTTTCGGTTAATAGTAGTCTTGGTTACGGTGGCAGCTTTTTTTCGATGAAGAATTCTCTTGCTTATGATCCAAGCTGGCAGGAACATCCGGATCTTCGTGGTTATTCCAAAACAGAGCAACAGAATATTATAAAAGCTGATCTTGCTTCAATGGGACTTTCTGTTACAAATAATAATTCAGTAAGCATCAGACCTTTTGCCTATATTCCGACTTTTGCCGAAACAGGTTTATCCTGGAGTAATACAATGAAGCTTTACCGCAAAAAGTTTACTGGTACTGCAGATAAACCGGAATGGGAAATTAAAAAACTTGATATGGAAGATCCTGAAAGTGTAACAGCAAACTCTCTCACATTTACATTTGGAATGAGCGAACTAAATTCAACCTTTAAGCAAAGTATTTCTGTTTCTTCAACCTTAAAGCCTCTTACTGCAAAATACACTGGAACCTTAAATCTTACATTCCCGTTTGTTACATTCAGTTTAAGTACAGGTGTTTATGAAAAGAGCAAAAATGATCCAACTTTGCTGTATAATCCTCTTACGCAAAGTCTTTCTATAAATTTATTTAATTCAACTCTTAAGATTTCGGAATCTATAACATATACATATAAAGGAAATAAAGAAAATTCTACTAAAACAAAAATTACAACTACAGGAATTATTACTGCTAATCCTAATTCAGAAAAAGATACAAAAAATGAAAAGCATATGGACAGCTTAAAAATTAATCTTTCTTATAAACAGCTGGCCATTGCTTTTACAAGTTCCTATACACAAAAATACGATTTGTTTATTGATACACCAAGTGAGTCCGGTAAAAAAGGTTATGTTCTTCGCAAAGATAAAGAATTTGTTCCGTATTCGGCTTCTCTTTCTTATAGTCTTCCGTCAACTACTCATTATAACTGGCATAATAGAATTACCTGGACACCGGGATTAAGCACAAATATTAACTATGACTTTATTAAGCCTACAAACAGTTATTTCCAGCTTTCATCCTCGCTGAGCTTTAATATAAACAACTTCCTTAAGCTTACATTCTCTGCTACAAGCCGTAATTCTTCTATTTATTGGTATTTTAACAACACCGGAAAGTATACAGGAAACGCTTTTTATGGAAATAACTTTGCTTCTCGCATGGCAGCAGACCTTATTCAGTCCTTTGGAATTTATGGTGTAAACGGCTGGGGCTGGAAAAATGACACCTTTAAGAAAAACCGCGAGGCTTCGGGCTTTAAGCTCAAATCATTGAATCTGACTGTAACTCACCAGCTGCATGACTGGGACTTTAATATGACCTGGAAATTTGAGCCAAAGATTGTTAAGAAAAATAATATTCAAAAGTATGTTTTTGATCCTTATATTTCTATAGGAATTGTATGGAATCCTATGCAAAGTATTAAATCTAATTTAACTTACGAATACAAAGAAGCAGATGATGAAGCAATATGGATATTAAAGTAATACTTGCACATAATCAGCTTGCATTATAAAATATA
>JAILBH010000167.1 GCA_024681195.1 Treponema sp. | reverse complement strand
TCGATTTTGGGATTCCCTTATTCCTATGGTCTTTATGCTTTGGGAGGTTTAGGAAATGGTTCCAATATAACTAACATAAGGGCATCAACAGGTCTTTCTCTACAAAATGATTATGTAGGATTAAAAGTCGGAATAGGAGGTGATTTTTCATTAAAGAATACAGTTACTCATGATCCCTTTTTTTTCACCGAGGCTATTTTAAGGGTATGGTTTTTTGAATTCAAAGTAATTTACGATTTTAATACAGATGGAGCTTATAATATACCTATACCTTTCAATAATAGTATTGATCCGTCATACAAGAAGAATCCAAAATATTATTTTGGAATTAATATTATCATGGGAATTGCACACTTTCTTATGATGGGTATGTAAGAAAGCAAGTCAGCATCTTCATACAAATTAGAATCAAAAATCGATTGAATCATAAACGACATGAAGAAAAGTTTCGTTTGTTTCCGGTTCATCTGAATTTTTTGAAAGAAGAATTTCTATAATATCGTTGTTTTTTAAGGTGAAAATTGAATGTAATAATTCAATATTTTATATGCGCCAACCTATTTTAGTGGTATAATAAATATGTATAAACACAAATAAAATCTCAGGAGGGTTCTATCATGAAAAAACTTTCAAAACTCTTCGCAATGCTGATGGTACTACTTATGGCCCTCCTCTTCAATCCTCTTTTTGCAGACGAACCATTAATATCAACACAAACTTATAACTATGGCGAATATTGTGTAACTTCTGATAACTTAGAATTGATTCCGTTAGATTTTGATGAAACAATCATTTTGTTTTCAATTTTTAAAAACGGGACTTTATATCAGGATGTCACTTTTTCTCAAATAATCAAAAATAAAAAAAATCTGGAGAGTACCGTATCTCATTATAAATGGGGAACAATCATTGGTATTAATACAAATGGAATTCTTTTGAACACAGTTGAGGGCAAGAAAATATTTGATTTTGAAACTCAAAAAGTCAGACAGGTAAATATAAACAATGACATTTATATCGTTGAAGATGAATTAAAGATTCTGACAAAACAAAAAGGATATGAATACTTAAACGCACTTTTTGATTATATGTTTGCACTGGACGAACAGGAGTGTAATGAAATCTTAAACAAGTGGGGAAAATACAAAGTACAAATTGCAAGTTTTAATAAGAATAGCAAAGAATATATTTATTTTAATTTTTTGGGTGGCGGGATTCTCACAAAAAAATTCCTGGAATCTGGTTTGATTCAGGTTTGCGACGGCGGCAATGCCTTCTGGAGTATCTGTTATAATTTAAAAGAAAAGAAGTTTTATAATCTCTCAATTAATGGAGAAGCATAAAAAATCAAAAAAGAATACAACGATTACAATTGCGTGTGAACATACATATTTTTGGACGATGCACAACGCCTGATCCTTATCTGATTCTTGGTTCAAGATATCCGGCAATTTTATACAAGGGACTTTATTATTTTCAGCCGGGATGGTTGAATCAGACTTCAACCGACCAGAAGAAACAATCTACGAAGAAAGGCTGGAGAAAATTACAGAATTAAAAAAATAACCTGGAATATAGAATCATTCTATAAAACTAGAGATTTTCTCTTGTTTTTTGCCATAACCCCTGTATATTTTAGGTATAACAAAACCAGAATTACAGGGGATTTTTTATGAACAATTTTACTTTTTATAGTCCAACTAAATTTGTTTTTGGAAAGGATACGGAAGCTCAGGCTGGTACTTTGGTAAAGGAATTTGGTGGAAGCAAAGTTCTGCTTCATTTTGGCGGACAGTCGGCTGAAAAATCTGGCTTGCTTGGTCGTGTTCGCGAGTCTCTCAAGGCTGCAGGCGTAGCTTTTGTAGAGCTTGGTGGCGTTCACCCTAACCCGCTTTCTGATAAAGTTTATGAAGGAATTGAACTTTGTAAGCGCGAAGGCGTTGATTTTATTCTTGCTGTAGGCGGCGGTTCTGTAATAGACAGCTCAAAGGCAATTGCTATGGGCGTTTGCTACGACGGCGACTTCTGGGATTTTTACAGCTATACTGCACAACCAAAAAAGGCTCTTCCAGTTGCAACAATCCTTACAATTGCCGCTGCAGGAAGCGAAGGTTCTCCTGATACTGTAATCACAAAAAAAGAAGGAATGATTAAGCGCGGCTTTGGAAACGACATGCTTCGTCCAAAGTTTTCCATTTTGAATCCTGCTTTGACACAGACTCTTCCTGCTTACCAGACTGCCTGTGGTGCAACAGATATTATGGCTCATGT
>JAILBH010000166.1 GCA_024681195.1 Treponema sp. | reverse complement strand
AGCCGCAATCGCCTTTTCAAGCCTTGTAATCTTTCCCTTTTTATTAGCAAGAATCGTAATTTCCTGGTTTTGAGTACGCTCAACAACATTTTTAAAAGTAGTTCCGGCATGTTCCTTCAAAAAAGCTTCAAGTTCATCCCCGCTCATATGCTGGTGAAAAACCTGCTTCTCCGTAAACATCTCGGCAAAATACCCCGTCTTCCCCCCGGCATTTTCAATAGAGATCTTAATTTTCTTATATTCCCGCCCCAACTTTTCTAAAACATCACCATTTGGTTTAGAAAGGGGCACACTTAAAATCATCCGCACCTCACGGAAAAAGGTATACTGTAAAAAAAATCCAATTGTGGAAAAACACGAACCTGGGCGTGAGCATTTTTCCATAATAAGCTTCATTTACAGTATACCTTTTTCCCAAAAATTGTTATACTGAATTCCATGGCTAAAACAATAGTTTTTGTAAATCAAAAGGGCGGTGTCGGCAAAACTACATCCGCAATCAATATTGGTGCTTACATTGCACTTGCAGGAAAAAAAGTTCTTCTCGTAGATTTTGACTCACAGGGAAATATGTCCAGTGGTGTGGGTGTTTCAAAAGATAAACCTACAATTTACGAAATGCTTGCCGGAACCTGCACACCTCAGGCCGCAATTAAAAAATCTTCTATTCCTAATCTTGATGCAATCAGCGCTTCCATTGACTTGTCTGGTGCCGCAATTGAGCTTGTAGACCAGGATAATTGGGAATATTACCTCAAAAATGCCCTGGCTCCTCTTCAGTCGCAATATGATTATATTCTTATAGATTGTCCGCCATCACTTGGAATTCTTACTCTTAACGGACTTGCAGCCGCAGATTCAGTTCTGGTTCCTATGCAGTGTGAATATTTTGCTTTGGAAGGAATTACACTGCTTCTTCAGACTGTACAGAAGGTTCAGAAAGAAATTAATCCAAGCCTTACAATCGGCGGTATCTTTTTTACAATGTATGATTCGCGTACACGTCTTGCACAGGATGTTGTACTGCAGGTTAAATCATATTTTAAGGATGTTGTATTTAATACAATTGTTCCAAGAAACGTTCGTCTTTCCGAAGCTCCATCTCATGGACTTCCTATCTGTAAATATGATCCTACCTGTATTGGTGCAAAAAGTTATGAAAAATTGGCAGAAGAGGTAATCAGTCGTGGCTAAAAAGGCATTGGGAAGAGGCCTTGGAGCTTTAATAAAAGAGAATCCAGAGGCAAACGAAGAATTTCTGATTTCTACAGGACTCGGACTTCACAGCGTTCAGGTTGCAAAAGGTGGCAGACCGGCAAATGTTCCAGCCTGTATTGAAGTAGACAGCGAAGGTGGACTTTGGTGTGATGTTGATCTTTTAAAGCCAAATCCAAAGCAGCCCCGCATAGACTTTAACCAGAAGCAGCTTGAAGAGCTCTGCGCTTCCATTAAACAGAATGGAATTCTTCAACCAATAATTATTGAGCCGGTAGAAAATAAAGAAAAAGAATTTTACATCATTGCCGGTGAACGCCGTACCCGTGCCGCAAAAATGGCAGGTCTTGCAAAAGTTCCTGTTCAACTTAGAAAATTTGATGACCAGCAAAAGCTGGAATATGCCCTCATAGAAAATATACAGCGTGCAGATTTAAATCCTATTGAAGAAGCAACTGCTTACTTTAATCTTATTCAGATGGGAGACCTTACTCAGGATGAAGTTGCCCGTCGTGTAGGAAAAAATCGTTCCACAGTTGCCAACGCAATCCGTCTGCTCAAGCTTCCTGAGGATATTAAAAAGTCTTTGATTACAGGACAGATTTCTTCCGGTCATGCCCGCGCCCTTCTTATGGTAAAAAATGATGCAGACATGCGCATCCTTTACGGAAAGATTGTAGGCTCAGGCCTTTCTGTTCGTGAATGCGAAGCTCTTGCAGAAGTTTACAACAATGGTGGACGCGCTGCTTCAAAGCAGACCGAAAAATCAAAAAGACGTAAGGATCCGGATATTGCTCTTTTTGAACAGGAGCTCCG
>JAILBH010000121.1 GCA_024681195.1 Treponema sp. | reverse complement strand
TTCGTAAGAAAAGATTTCGTTGATGATTGTGTTTGCAGCTCCACCAATTGCAAGAGAACAGGTTCTGTTCATTTCGCTTATGTTATCAGAAAGCTGTACATAATCATTTGTATCTTTGTCGTTGTGACCAATAAGCTTGTAGCTTAAAATATCACCGCCCTTTGTTGTAAACACAACTTCGGCTACCTTTGTATTGATTGTAATTTTTTCTTCTGTTGCCTGAGCAAGCAGTTCGTTTTCTTCTTCGGTAAAAGCTGTATCAGTAAGAATTTCTGCAGCTACAGGATTCTGTTCTTCATTTACAACAGCACGCTGTTCGGCAGCAACCTCTACAGTTTCTTCTACCTGAACATTTTTATTCTTTGTACCAAAAACTTTTGGAAGCAAAAAATAAGAACCAACAATTACCAATGTAGAAAGTACAATGGCCCATATAGTATTCTTGTCCATTTTAAAATCTCCTAATAAGTAAAGCTGCCTTCCTAAGGCACCGGGTCATACCCGCCTTCGTGAAAAGGATTGCATTTTAATATTCGTCGAATGGCCAGAAGCAGACCTTTGCCCGGACCGTATTTTTGAATTGCTTCCAATGCATAAGCAGAGCAGGTTGGCTTGAACCTGCAGGTTGGCGGAAACAAAGGAGAAATACATACTTGGTAGGCGCGAATTAAAAAACAGAAAAATTTAGTTAAAAAAGAATTTAACCATTTTATCATTGTTCTTTTAATAATCCTGCCTTTTGACACAAACTTCGAAATTGTTCACATCGCGAGTGGAACGAATCATTTCCCGGATACACTAGAAATAACATATCATATCCGGTGTTCAGATGTGATTTAATTAAACGATAGACTTCACGGCTGTATCTTTTGGATAAGTTCCTGCTGACCGCGTTACCGTAGCCGCGCATCAAAGGAAAACCAACCCGGTTCATTTCAAGGCTATTTTCAAGGTAAAACAACTTGGCGCCCGAAATACTTATCCTCTTTCCTTCTTTGAACAGTTTTTTAAAATCAGCGGGATTTTTTATACGTTCTTCCCGCTTAAAAAACCCCGTCCTGGTCAAAACTGTATCCTTCCCTAAAACTAGTATTTGTTATGTTCGTCAGAAACTGAAAGCTTTGCGCGTCCCTTAGCTCTTCTTCTTGCGAGAACCTTGCGGCCACCCTTTGTAGCCATGCGGGCTCTAAATCCAAATTTTCTATTGCGTTTTACTTTACTTGGTTGATATGTTCTTTTCATAGAACGCTCCTTATATAATTATTTCTTTTAAAATCAGCTTTAAACTATTCTTTTAAAAATAGTACTAAAATATATCATTATTTTTCGGAATTGGTCAACATGCTATGCATCATACTGTCAAATTTGGCCTTTAGCTCCGGCGGAAGCTCATCTTCCTGTTTTAATGGCTTTTTTGGAGGAGTTCCGTTTTTTTCAAAAAATTTATCCATTTCTTCTTCGTTCTTTTTGAGCCTTTCTTCCATTTCTTTTCTGGCAACATCTAAGGCCTGCTCATAAACTTCTTTTTCGATGTTTTTATTTTCCTTTAGCCTGAATGCAAAAGAACGGATTTTGAGATTAGAGTTTTCCATGTTCAGGCCTTTTATAATAAAGTTCTGATAAAACTTTAAATATTGAATCCATCCTGAATGATCTGATTCAATTATCAAAACTCCTTTTTTATAATCCAGAACCCTTGTGTTTACAGCCAGCCTTTGCCCCAGATAATTTGTTTCTTCATTCGAAGCTTTTATGCGCGAAACAACTTTTTTCCAAAGAGACGGAAGCTTGCCTTCATCGGAATTTGAAAAAACACTTACCTCTTCCATAAGGGTCTGCATATTTACAATTTCACTCATGCCATTCTCCGTTCTCTATTTTATAAATTTTTGTAGTATCGTGCATATATCTTTCATAAGGTTCTCCCGGAAGAAAGGTACAAAAAAGCTGTTCATAATCCGGGAGCATGGCTGTTAGTTTTGCTCTTTTGTCGGGATCCAGTTCCAGAAGAACATCATCCATAAGCAAAACAGGTTTGAGCGAGGTGGCGCGGGTATAATAAACGGATTGCGCAACTCTGAGAATTAAAGAAATAAGACGGCACTGTCCCGTTGAAGCAGTAGGTATAAAGAAATCGCCGTCTTTCGTAAAATTAATTTTGTCGCGGTGCGGGCCGGACATTGTAGTTTCAATAAGTTTATCTGTTTCACGTCGTGAAAGAAGATGAGAAATAATTTCCTGCGAAGCAGGAAAAAAATTTTTCCAGGAAGGTTCATAGCTGATTGTTACTCCCTGAATGCCTGTAATCTGTTCAAAAAGGTTTCCAAAAATCTGATTGAATTCATAAATTGCTTTTTTTCGTTTTTCCTGAATTATAAGTCCATACTGCGCCAGCTGACTGTCATAAACATCAAGCATTTCATACTGTTTTGTTTTTAAAATCTGATTACGATTTTTTAAAACCTTCTTGTAGTTTCGCATGTCGTCAATATAAAGATTGTCATAAAGGGTAAGCGACTGATCAATAAAAAATCTGCGGCATTCAGGTTCACCAGTTGCAAACCTCATGTCATCATGACAGAACAAAATACATGGGATTGTATTTATGAGCTCTTTGCGATCCTGAATTTTTTTACCGTTTTTTTCTATCCGCTTTTTCCCGTTTTCAAAAATGACAGAAACCTTCTGGGAGCTTTCATCTTCGGTTTTGTAAAACGCGTTTATACTAAAATCTTTCTGTCCGTTTTTTACAATCTGCGCATCTACGTGAGTTCTAAAACTTACCCCATAAGAAGTGTAATAAAGTGATTCAAGAATATTGCTTTTTCCCTGCCCGTTTTGTCCCACAAAAAAAATTTCGCGATTAGACAAATCAATAGTGTCGTTTTTAAGATTGCGAAAATTATAAAATGTCTGATAAAGAAACGGCATTCTTAATTGTTAGCCCTTAAGCGGCATTACAACATGAAGGTAATCTGCTGCAGGTTCAGATTTGATTACTACAGCTTTCGTTACAATTCCTTCGTCTTCACGATTCTCATCAACATTAAATTCAACAACAACGTTTTCTGTATCAATAACCTTAAGAGGTTCTGTTACATAAACAAAGTTCATTGCAATTGTAATATTCTGTCCATCATAGCGACATGGAATTTCTTCTTCTGCAGCACCACTGTCTGTTTCTGGAGAAATAAGTTTTAAAACTCCCGGTGTAATCTTAAACAGAATTCTGAAGACTTCTTTATCTGCCATAATTGTAATTCGTTTAAGAGCAGATTCAAGATCACTTTTGTTAACCTGGAATTTTGTTGTAAGGTTTTCTGGAATTACCTTTTTATAGTTAGGGAATCTACCGTCAATTAATGTCGAAGAAAATTCAAAATTTGCAAACTTGATGAAGATAGAATTTTCTACAACTGCAATACTTACATTTCCTTCGTCAGAAAGATTCTTAAGAACACAGGCAAGAATTTTTGTTGGAATATTTGCCGGTGCAAAATCTGGTACGTTTGTTGCTGTTTTAGAAATGCAGGAAAGTCTGTTTCCATTTGTTGCAACCATTGTAAGAGTGTCACCTTCTTTTTCAAAGTAAACACCTGTCATAAAGCTGCGGCTCTTGATATCCTTTACATCTTTGAAAACTGCAAAGATTGTATGACGGATCATTTCTTTAAATTCTTTTGCAGGAAGTTCAAAGAATGGAACGTTGTCAGATGAGCCTAACTCAGGGAATTTATCGCTGGCCTGACTCTTAAGCTGGAATTTAACTCTTTTAGAAATTGGTTTAATTGTTACAGCTATATCTTCTTTAATGAATTCAACATCACCAGAAGGAATAGAAGAAATAATACTCATGAACTTATCACAATAAATTGTTGTTCTTCCTTCTTCCTGAATATCTACCGGAATTGTTGTTGTAAACTTTACAGTAGAATCTGTTGCTTTTATTGTAAGAGAATTATTTTCTGCAATAAGAAGAATATTCGAAAGAATAGTAACTGGACTTTTATTTGTGATAAGTTCATGAGTATTATTTCTTCTATTCCTTCTGGTGATGTTGAATTCATTAAAGAAGATATA
>JAILBH010000111.1 GCA_024681195.1 Treponema sp. | reverse complement strand
CATTGCACCAACAGGAGGTTTAACCATATAAGTTCCGCTTGCCTGAAAATCTACCGTAGGACCAAGACCTGCCTTTGCATCCTTTACGTCTAAAAGACTGCGGCGATATTCTTCCTGAAGCTTGAGCAGCTCCGGATTATTCTGCTGCATCTGGGTAAATAGATTTTCAAAGGAATATGTTTGAGCCCAATTGCCGCAACACAAAAATGAAAAAACTGTAATCAAAAAAAGCTGTTTAATTTTCATCCGCAAATTCCTGCTAATTTATAACTGGCTAAACTTGAACGAATAATTTCTTGTATCGCTGCGCAATTCCTTTGGGCCTCCAATTACAGATCCGTTTTCTGCATAAAACTGAACTGTGATTGTTGTAAATCTTCCTGTATACGAATTATCAATTATATAAAAGCCCGTACCAAGTCCGCTAAAATTTCCGTGGGTTTGATTTCCACTGTTACCTAAAACTTGAGCTGTTGTTGTTGTTTCTCCACAATCTATAGAGAATGTTCCATCCAAAGCCTTTGCCTTCATCCTGATTACCTGACCGTCACTTGCGGCAGCTGTTGTGTCTCCGTAAGTTCCATTCACAGTTGGCACGCTTATTCTTGTTGCCTTACCAAAGAGCGAAATTGTATAGGCAGTATTCTTAACAATTTTTTTGATTGTAAAATTATCTGCCAGGAAGGAATAATCATCTGCGGCTGGATTATTTGCACAGGCCTTCCATGTAATCTGATCTGCACTCTGAAAATAACTGATTGTAATTTCGGGTGTATTTTCGGTTCCGGCTTCCTTGTCCGCAGCATTTTTCCATCGCGGATAACTAATATTTATAACACCGTTTCCACTGATTGCCTGTTCATAAATCCTTGGAGCAGCATCTGTGAGCGTGTCCGTGGTTTGCGGAACACTTACTGTTACTAAAACATTTTCACTGGCTTGGTTTGCAGTGGCTGCATCATAAATATTTATGTTAAGACTGGTTGTCTTTTTGATTGCAGTAAGCTCTGCATAAACTGTATCGCTTGTGCTGTCAGAAGTAATTACGGTCTGGTCCTTTGTAAGTCCATAATTTTCGTGAAAATACAAAAGATAGATTGTTGTAAAATCTGCATCTTTACCAAAGTCGGGTTTGCCTTCTTTCCATACAATTTTGGAAATAGTAAAGTTTCCGTTGTTGTCGGTAGAAGTATGTCCATAATAAGTATTTGATGGAGCAAAAACAGTTCCTTCTTTCCAGGCCTTAAAATCTGAATCTCTTGTACTGCGGCTTGTATAAGCATAAATATCTACATTTGCAATTCCGCGCTTTGGAGAAGCCGAGCTTTCTGCATCAACAATAACTCCACCGGTTCCACCGTTGAATACGGAGTAGCAGCCGGTCAGGAAAATAGCAGTTGTCATAATAAAAATAAAATTAATTCGTTTCATATACACCTCTTCTAGTAAATGGATTGCTTCGCTTCGCTCGCAATGACGAAGCTTTTTCGCTCATATAATAAATCACCGGAATTAAAACAAGGGTGATTAAAGTCGATGTTAAAAGTCCGCCGGCAATAGCCTGTCCCATTGATGCATAAAGCTCTGAGCCTTCACCTTTTGAAAGTGCCATAGGAATATCGCCGAGCAGGGTTGTAAGGGTTGTAATCAAAATTGGTTTGATACGGCTGGCAGATCCATCGAGTACCGAAATCTTTAGAAGCTCTTCTTCCTGTGCAGCAGAAAGTTTAATATGCCATTCACCATCCTTATCCTGATATCCTCTTTTTCTTGCAAGAATCTGGCGTCGTTGTCTTCTGAGCTGGTTTATATAATCAACCAGAATAATACCGTTGTTGACGACCACACCAGCAAGAGAAATTAAACCCAGAAGCGAAAGAAGATTCAATGTTGAACCAAACATCAAAAGACCGCCCACAACTCCAATAAAACAGAACGGAATGGTTACCATTATCAAAAGAGGCTGACGGAATTTTTCAAATTGAATAACCATAACGGTATAAACAAGAAAGATTGCAATAATCAGAGCAGAAATCATTGGTGTAATCATATCGCCGATAAGTGCCATAATTCCGCCTGCTTTTGAATGAACTCCATTTGGTAAAGGATTTTTTGCAATAAACTGGTTTACACGCTGGGAAACTCCGCTTGTGTCTTCGCTAACAAGGGTTGCTGTAATTGTAATTTTTTTTGCGCGGTTAGAATGATTTATCTGCGAAATTGATTTTTCAACCCTGATATCAGAAAGATTTGCAAAAGAAACCTTCTGTCCGTTTTGAGTTACAATCTGCAGGTTAGAAATATCATCGGTTGTAATATTTTTATCAGTAATATTCGAAGTAATCCTTAAGTCGTAACGCTTACCGCTTTCTAAATCCTTGTAGCGTCCGCAGTCCATTCCCTGAAACAAAATTGCAGAAGTAATTCCGGCTTCGTAACTTGTAATTCCAAGAGAGCTCAGATATTCCTGACTCATATCAATAATCATTGTTGATGTATCAAAGTCTGTATCGAGCTTTGCGGTAACAACTTCGGGGTCTGCTTCCAGATGCTCTTTGATTTTTGTTGCAGTTTCATAAAGCACATTAAGGTCTTCGGAAATAAGAGTAATACCGTAACCACCGCCGTCAGAAACATAACCAACAAGCTTATCAAAGCCTCCGTTCTGAACACTAACCTTTGAGTCCGGTAAAACGGCAGACCAGATTTCCTGAATCTGAAGCATAATGTCATGAACATCGCGTTTACGCTGCGACACAGGAACAAGTATAACATGGGTATATGTAACATGAGGCGTAGATACTGCTGTAAAGTTTGAAGAGTCTCCCTGCCCTTCGTAAATTACTACATTGTCAATTTCCGGAACATACTGATAAAGCAGCTCCTGAGCAACAAGCATTTTTTCGTGAGTCTGTTCCTTCTGCGTACCCATAGGGAATTCTGCAGAAATATAAAAATCTCCGGAATCTGTAGAAGGAATAAAAGCAATACCAAGTCGCAGCGCAACAAAGCCCGAGAACACAAGAAGGAAAACAGCAATCATTACAACAAAGCCTTTGTTAGCCAAAGCTAACGTCAAAACCTTTCTGTAGCCGCGCTCAAATTTTTCCATAATGCGATCAAAGGTTCGAGGCTTGGCGCGAAGCTTTGGTCCTTCCTCTGACAAAAACAGTTTTAAAAGATACGGAACAATAATTACGGCAACCAGGAATGAAGAAAAAATTGCGAGGATAATTGTAACAGCAACAGCATGAAGTACGCTGCCTATTAAACCACCAAGCATTGCAATAGGAATAAATACAACGATGGTTGTAGCCGCACTTGCAAGAATAGAAGCCGAAACTTCATCCCAGCCCTTGTAGATACTTTGAGTAACTGTATATTCAAGCTCGCCTGTTTCGGAATTGCGACGCCGGTAATATCTGTAAATCTGATCCAACATAACCGTGGAACCATCTACAACCATACCAAGTGAAATTACAAGTCCCGAAAGTGTCATAAGGTTCAGCGAAATATTCATAACCCTAAGACCTATCAAGCTGAATAAAATACAAAGCGGAATCGAAATGCTTATTGTTAAAGTTGCACGCCAGTCTGCCATAAAAAGCAGAATAACAAGCACCGCAAATATAACACCAAGCACACCGCTTTTAATAACCTCTTTGAGCGATGCATAAACCATGCGGCTGTCATCACTTATAATATGAAACTGCACAGCCCCATTTGTATTTTTTTCACATTCGGCAATAGCCTTTTTTACTTTCTTAACAATTTTTACTGTGTCGCCATCCAGACGCTTTGTAACATTTACAATTGTAAGTGGAACGCGTCCATCAGATATATAAGTATTTTTTTCCGGATAAGAAAGCGAAACGTCTGCTACATCACTAAGCTTTATGATTGTGCTTCCGTCTGCAACCCCTACCGGAAGATTCTTTATATCATCCAGGGAATTAAAGCCGCCGGCATAACGAACCTGAATTGCCCTGTCCTGATAGCTTGCGTTTCCTAAAGGCAGAGTAACATTACCGTAATTCAAAACCTGATATACCGAAGTAACAGATATTCCTTTTGAAGTAAGAGCATCTACATCAATTTTGATATTAACAGCCAGCTCTTTTCCGCCTCCAATAGAAACTTCCGAAACACCGTCTATCTGTGTCAAAAGTGGAGTAAGCTCATCCTGCAGATACTGCGTAAGCCTTGCCGTGTCCCCGCCCGCACTTACAGAAAAGCTTATAATCGGAACCATGGACATACCGCCAACCAGAGCACGAGGTTCTCCGCTAAGTCCTTCCGGAAGCTGCGGCATCAATTCCGAAATACGGTTTCTTAATTCGGTAAGCTGATCATAAGGATCGTAACCGTCTGCATAAGTAATTGTAATCCAGCTGACAGAATTTGAAGACTGACTGTCTATTGCCTTAAAATGTGGCAGAGTTACAAAAGCATCTTCCATAACCTTTGTAATGTCATTTTCAACATCTTCGGCGCTGGCACCTGGATAGACTGCATAAACAATTGCCTGCGGCATGGATATATCTTCCATGAACTCCGAGCGCATACCGCTTAGAGAATAAAAGCCGAATGCAACAACAACTAAAAGCAGCATAGAGATGATGATAGGATGTTTGACAGAAAACTCAGAAACCTTCACCGCTGTTAGTCTCCTATAACACCTGCTTTTGCTTCAGTCAGAACTTCATCAAACACACGGACTTTCTGACCGTCAAAAACAAAATTCTGACCATCCATTACGATATAAGAATTTCGGTATTCTTCCGGGACAATAAACTCTTTATCGTCATTAGGAAAGTTCTGTGCTTCTACAAATTTTACAGTTGAGTTAGTCTCATCAAACACATAAAAAGAGCCGTCCATTTTTCTGGCCTTCAAACTGATGAGCGGAACATTATAATAAGTCTTATACGCAACCTGAACCTTTACAAACATCCCAGGACGGAATCGTTCTGCAGGTTCATCAAGCCGGCAGACAACAATAAAGTTCTTGCTGTCAGGCGAAACATAAGGCGCTATATTTTCTATGGTTGCTGTAGTTACTGCATCCTCATACATGTTTTCTTCTGCAGGACGTGTAACAGTTACAACAAGCGATTCACGTTCAAGATTAAATAAATCAAAATACTTTTCCGGAACCTTAAGGCGTACAACCTGATTAGTCAAATCTGCAAGAACAGCTACCGGCTGAGTCTGAGTTCCTACACCACCAACAGCCTGATCTGCAATCAAAATTGTTCCGTCTACAGGTGCGCAAACCTCAGTGTAATCAACCTGAAGCTTAGCCAGATCATACTGAGCCTTAGAAGCATCTGCCTGGGCTTTGGCCGAATCATAATTCTGCTGAGTTGTAGAACCAGATTTATAAAGATTATCTATACGATCAAAGGTACTCTTTGCCGCAAAATAAGCTGCCTCTGCCTGAATCAACTGCTGACGAAACGGAGCATCATCAATCTTTGCAAGCAGTGTATCCTTTTCTACAAAATCGCCCGCCCGAGCCGGATATTCAATAATTGTACCCGAAACAAAAGGCACAACTGGAATCATTGCATTTGCTTCTACGTAACCCGAAATTGTTACGGATTCTACAAGTATGCCATTATGCGGTTTTTCAAGGATAACAGTTGGAAGGGCCTCTTCTTTTTCCTGAACGGGATTCTTTTTGGTAACAAGAAAAATCAGCAAAACAAAGATAATGCCAACTGCTGCAAATATAAGATATTTAAGAAATTTTCCTGCAGGTTTTTTCATGGCTCAACTCCAAATTTCCGCCCACCCGGGTCTTGTCATTGTGGGGCTTGACCCGACAATCTTTATGAAAAATTTACTTAAATATCCTCATTAACACAATAGACAAATTTTTCTGAATGTCTAATAATAAAAATATGAACGAAAACCCTTCAGAAACAAAAATTTTAATGGCCGATGCGCTAAAAAGACTCATAAAGGACAGACCGTTTACAAAGATTACCGTTCAGGATATTGTGGCCGAATGTAACATCAATCGGAACACTTTTTATTATCATTTTGAAAACAACTATGATCTGCTTTATTTTGCCTACGAGCAGGAAGTTCAGAATATTGCTAATTCCTTCCGCAATGCTAATGCAACAATCCCTCAGGCAATGGATTTTATTTTAGAATACATTGATAATAATATTTCGCTTTGCATGTGTGCCTATGAGTCTCTTGGTGAACAGCAGCTTAAAAATATTTTTGAAAAAGATCTGCATGATTTTGTACGCATAACAATTGATTTTTTTAGCAGCCAGCACTCCATTTCTTTTTCTGAAGATTTTAAATCCTTTGCAAGCTTTAGTTATACAAACCTTTTGAGCACGCAGATTATCTGGTACATTAAGCACAATTCTAATCTTGATAAATTAATTTTTAAGGACAATATTCAGACCTTTTTTCTTACTTCGCTAAAGTCTGTTTTAGAGGAAGCTGCAAAAAAAGGAATGTAATTTCTTCATCTGTTATCTGTTCAAGATGATTAAAAATTTTATACTTAACTCCATCTCTTTCAACAGTCTGAGCTTCCATAATCCCGCGAAGATAAACCTGTGCAATATGATTTACGCAGGTGTGACAGGTGTATAAATCTGCAAGTTCGTTTGCACCAGAAATATCTGCAAGGTCCGGCACTCCAAGTTCAATTTTCATAAACTGATGGATTATGCGGGCTGCAGTCTGACGGTTTAAGGTTTTGTCACAAAAGCGTTCATCCTGATCTTCGATCCAGCCACGCACATGAGCATAACGCAGAAGCTCGTTGTCGGACATAACTTTTGTTGGAAAAAAATGCGACCAGAGTGTTGCAACTAATTGTCTTATTGTAGATTGCTTCGTCGTTATACTCCTCGCAATATTTTAATCGTTACATTATCACAGGCATCAAGTTCCGGAACTTCAAATTTTCCTGTAGTGTTTTCCCATTCTTTACCTGTCCACAAATCTTTTATCTGATATTTTTGTGAACACTTAAAGCGATCTGAAAAAATCTTAGACAGCAGTTTATCATCAACGGCAAAAGAACCTGACTTTCGGGTTTCGCTTACATTAATAAAACAAACAGCAATACTTCCGTCTGCAAGCGGCTTTGCAAGAATATCAATGCGGTCTATATCTTCGATGTAAATTTTATCCGGTGATTCACCTTTACAATCTGCGCTGGTCCAGATTCTTTTTGCCTGAACTCCAAGAGCATCCTGATTCAAAGCTATCAGTTCACGGTTGGCAATTATATTATAAAGCTCGTCACCAAAACTCATACGACGTAAATCCAATCCCAACATGAGAGGAGAATTCATCATACACCACAAGGTAAAATGCGTTTTATTCTGAACCAGTGTAAGACCATTCATTCCAATCATAAGCATGTCCGGATCATTCCAGCCCTTATCAAGTCCGGCAAACTCATCCATTACAACGGCCTTATTATACTGAGAAGTAATACTTGGCGTTCCAGGATCCTTCCAGCTTCCAACTCCAGGATCTCCGTCGCTGCCAACTTTGAATGTTATATCATTCAAAATACGCCAGGAATTCCCTACCTTATAGCCCCAATTCTGCGGATGTGTTTTTCCCCATTCACAAATTGAAAAAACAATATCCTGATTTGGATCTGCACTGGTTAATCCGTCCAGCATTGCAGCATAAGAATCAAGCGTATTCTCCTGACGCCGATGGTTCATAATTCTAAGAATATTTTTCCCGGCAGCCAGCCTTATCTTTATTGGATCAGACTCCACAAAGCTTTCCTTATCTTTTGTAGGAGGCAAAAGGTCATCATAAAAATATTCGGTCAAACCATCTGAATCTACAGCAAGCTCAAGCCACTCACCAACCTCCGGTTCACGACCTGTTGCATATTCTATTCTAACTTCATAGTCTCCGGCAACCGGAGCTTCAATTTCAAAATGTAATTCTGAGCTGCGATCATTTAAAGGAGAAGTTCCTGTGTTAGTTCCGTCTAACGTACCTAGCCCGTTAACATATTTTTCTCCGCTTTTCAATTCACAAACTTTTGCACACTCTCCTGTTAGGACACCCTCACAAGCAGAAAAAGTTTTTTTGAAAGCTGCGGAGGTGGCTGCAACAACACTCACGCTCTTTATATTAGGTGTGTAAACAAATCTTGCATTTTCGGGATTAGAAAAAGTAGCGTTATCCCAAAGATAATAACAATTATCAACTTTAAGATAATCAATCTTCCACTCAATATAAGAACGACCATCATCCTTTTCATGTCCACAAGTTCCTACTTCAAGACCACTGCAAAGCTTTGGTCCTATGTCGTTATACATACCAAACTTAAGACCTTTTGAATGAACATAGTCAGACATAGCCATAAAGCCGCTCGGGAATTTTACCTCATCACTAGCAAGCTTTCCATCAACACGCTGTGATCTATAACAACCGTCATCAAGAACAACATACTTATATCCAAGCTTATCCAGACCAAGATTAACAAGAGCATCGGCCATTGCTTTGGTAAGCTTTTCTGTGTTTCCAGTTCCAAACGCATTCCAGCTGTTCCAACCCATAGCAGGCAGGCGGCCATTCTTTTTTCCTTTAAGACACTTTCCATTTTTAAAAGCATCAAATTTCATCTGAGGATCCTGGATTTTTGACGGACTTTCTAATCCCATTTTAGTCTCCTAAAGGTAAAAATTATTATTTAGGTAAAACGTTTAACCTACAAACACTAGTATGTCACATATTTTTTGCCCTGTCAAATTTTTTTCTGGCAATTTTAAATTTGACAAATAAAAAAAAATTCAGTATATTCCTTTGTAAGTAGTTCCAAACAAGACTACTAATACAGTTCAAAAAGGAGTTTATGTGCAAAATCTTCAATTTATTGATAATTTGATTTCTTTTGGTCTTACACGTCAGGAAGCAACAATCTACACAACGCTTCTCACGCATGGCGAAATGACAGGATATGAAGTTTCAAAAGAAACAGGCATTTCTCGTTCCAATGCTTATGCATCTCTTTCGAGTCTTGTAGATAAAGGTGCCGCTTATCTTATCGAAGGAGAAGCAACAAAATACGTTCCGGTAAATGCCGACACCTTTACTCAGAATGTACTTAAAGAGCTCTACGAAAAAGCAGATTATGTTGCAGCGCACGCACCACAAAAACAGGTTCAGACAGACGGATATATCACCATCATGGGAACAAAAAACATTCTTAACAAGATGCATGAAATTCTCAAAGAGACCCGCCTTCGTCTTTACATTTCTGCTTCTTCATTAATTCTAAATGAATTTGCCGAAGAAATTTCTGATATTGCAAACAGCGGAAAAAAGGTTGTAGTCCTTACAGATAACGACTTTAAAGTCCCTGGAGCAGTTATTTATCAGACAGATCCGGAACCGGGCCAGTTAAGAGTTATCATCGATTCTTCTTATGTAATGACCGGAGAATTAACCGGAGAAGAAACAGATTCATGTCTTTATTCAGGCCAGAAAAACCTGGTTACAGTCATGAAGGAAGCCCTCAAAAATAAAATTATCTTATTAAGTCAGGAATAAAACTAACGACCGTTAGTCAAAAATGCGGTCCCTGAGGCTCTCGAAGGGTCCCAATAAAATGTGGTCCCTGAGGCTCTCGAAGGGTCCCAATATAAAGGAGTTATAAAAAATGAAAATCGCAATTTTAGGTTATGGAAATTTAGGAAAGGGAGTTGAAGCTGCAATCAAGCACAACCCCGACGCCGAGCTCACAGCAATCTTTACACGCCGTGATCCTTCTGCAGTAAAGCCACTTACTGCCGGAGTAAACGTTTACAACGTAAAGGACATTCTTGCCCACAAGAACGAAATTGATGTTCTGGTTTTATGCGGCGGAAGTGCTACAGACCTGCCTGAGCAGACACCTGAATATGCTAAATATTTTAATGTTATCGACAGCTTTGATACACATGCCAAAATCCCACAGCACTTTGCAAATGTAGACAAGGCAGCAAAAGATAACGGACACACAGCACTTATTTCCTGCGGCTGGGACCCTGGAATGTTCTCTTTAATGCGTCTTTACGGAAACTGCATTCTTCCTGGCGGAACAGATTATACCTTCTGGGGAAAAGGTGTTAGCCAGGGACATTCAGATGCAATCCGCCGTATTGAAGGTGTAAAGAACGGAAAACAGTATACAATCCCTGTACAGTCGGCACTGGATGCTGTTCGTGCAGGTAAAAACCCTGAACTTACAACACGCCAGAAGCACACACGCGAATGCTTTGTTGTAGCCGAAGAAGGTGCAGACAAAGCCCGCATCGAAAAAGAAATTAAGGAAATGCCAAACTATTTTGCAGATTACGATACAACAGTTCATTTTATTTCAGAAGAAGAGCTGCTCCGTGACCATGCAGGCATTCCGCACGGAGGCTTTGTTTTCCGTTCAGGAAAAACCGGTTGGGATGATGAATTCAATAATGTTGTTGAATACAGCCTCAAGCTCGACTCAAATCCGGCTTTTACTTCAAGTGTAATTATTGCATTTGCCCGCGCCGTTTACCGTCTGAACAAAGAAGGCAACACCGGTTGCAAAACAGTATTTGATATTGCACCGGCTTATTTGAGCCCACTCAGTGGAGAAGAGATTAGAGCACATATGCTTTAGGAGAAACAAATGGAATCATTCATAAACACAGTAGACTTCTTTAAGGGAAACAACCCCGAAGAAATCGTAATGAATTACGGAACACCACTTTATGTATACAACGAAGATATTCTTCGCAACCGTATGCATGCAGTATCACAGGTAATCACAAAGTACCCGTATACCGCAAATTACTCTGTAAAAGCTAATACAAACATTCATATCTTAAAAATTGCGCTTGAAGAAGGCGTAAACTGCGATGCAATGAGCGTTGGCGAAATACAGATGCTTTTTAAGGCAGGTTTCCCTGCAGAACGCATCTTTTTTGTTCCAAACAACGTTGCACCTGAAGAATTTAAGTTTGCAATTGAAAATAAGGTAATTACCAGCCTGGACAGTCTTGAACAACTTGAATTAATCGGTCAGGTATTCTGCGACTTAAATGTTGCTCCAGAAAACCGCAAAGTTGCAGTTAGAATTAATCCAGGTGTAGGAGCCGGACATCACGAAAAAGTAGTAACTGGCGGAAAAAAGACAAAGTTTGGTATTTCAGAAGAGTTTATCCCAAAAATCTTTGAAATTGCCCAGAAATACGAATTAAAGATAGCCGGAATCAATCAGCACATCGGTTCTCTTTTTATGGACCCACAGCCATATCTTGATGCAGTAACAAACCTTTTGCGCATTGCAGATCAGTTTGAAAACCTTGAATTCATTGATTTTGGCGGCGGATACGGTATTCCATATCACAAGCTTGATGATGAAAAAGATTTCCCAATGGAAGACTTTAAAAAGCGCCTTGAACCAATTTTGAC
>JAILBH010000099.1 GCA_024681195.1 Treponema sp. | reverse complement strand
ACCAGTTTATGTTTTTACGTGCATTTTTATCATTTTACGTCATTCCACACGTAATAAAGTTTCTTTCTGCTGAATAATTACGTGCGTTTTTCAAGTTCTCACCATTTCACACGTAATCACCCCAAACTGCATAAAATTAATTACATGTCTCATTCTAAATCTATTAATTTCAGTTTCTTTCTTTTTTCTTTCATAACTACCAGCCCCTTAAAATCCAATTTCAATTCCTAACGAAAATCTTACATATTGATCATGCTGCTCAATTTCGGGCATAAATCCTTTTGATTTAACAAGCAGCGATGTCGAAATTCCAACTTTTTGCAAAGATGTTTTCCAATCTTTATTAGTTAGGAGAAACTTTCCTGTTATTTCAAAAGCCCCTCCAAAGGATGACTTGGGAGAATAAAAACTTAACTTTTCTGGCTGCCACCATATATGTGCTTGAGAAGAAATGGACAACCAACTGAATGGTGCAAACTCTATAATGCCCATTCCAAAAGACGGAAACCAGTTTTTATAGTTTTGTGTCTGCCTGACATAAAGATAAAAATTCAAATCTCCAATATTTTTGGTTTTGAATTTTAAATATAAATTTTCATCTATAAAATCGCCATAAGGTGCAAGGGCATAACCAACAGAACCCGAAATAGAAATATTCTCAGTTAAGTTAATATATGGTTTAGTAAATAAAAATAGCGATAGAAAATTCAAGTAAGATCTGTATCCTACTCTCCAAACAAGAAAGTTTTTCTCTTCTTCCGATAAATCAGCATACTGCATATACCGTCTGAATTGATAATTATCTTCGAACAAAGCTTTTGTAGCACCAAAGGTATCAAATCCGCAGATATCACGCGCAAGTTCATTCTTTTCTTCTGTCAAATTCATAAGATTTGTTAACCATTTATAAATACCGCCAGTCTCTTCTGCTCCATAATAAATGATACCACTGCAAAGATAACCATTTATCATCATCCGACGAAACAGATAATCAGGATACAAAATTGAAAAAGAATCTAGGTCAAAGGCCGCAAACATTTCACCACGCTTGGACATCATATAATCACTTTCTATTCCTGCCGTATACATTCTGATAAAAGAATCTTTTTTTGTATCTCGTAAATTAATAAAAGTTCGATCTGTAACACCTTTAACATATGCAGCCCCGTGAAGATTAAAAAATGGTTGAGAAATAGAACCAATATTTTGTGCAGTAAGAATTGAACGGTGTCCTTCTTCATGAGTAATAGCATAAACAAAAGTTGGCCATGTATAATTTATCCAATCGGATATTTTGATTTTTAAGAAGGTTTTATCACCAAATATTTCTTCAACACCTCTGTTTATCAATCGTGAAGTTGCAAAATAATTTAAATCCATCTGCCTCATTGTAAAGGAATCAAGGGTACCATCAAAAATAGAATATGAATAAAAACGCAAAGGCACAGATTCGTAATCGTCAGAAAGAGGCGTTTCCTGAGAGAAAAGCATAAAAGGATTTAGAAATAAAATAATCAGAAAAGCCTTAATTACTTTCATCATTCTTTGTCTTTCCCTTATACTGTTGAGACCAGCTGGTTTACGATTTTCCGGCGAGGCGTTTTTCTTATTTTTTAGGTCTTCTTTCATACCAAATATCCATACATAATTATACAGCCCGACTAAGCTTTTATCTACCGCATAAGAATTAATTACACGTTTCATTTTTCCACAAATAAACAAAAATAGCAAAATTAAAATCAAGGGCGACATAATATTTTATATTGCGCCAGTCTCTATTAGAAACAAAAAGGCCCGTTTCCAGCGAAACAGCTTTTCCGATACATGGAAAATCAGCCTCTATCTTGTCTGGCAGACCTGCTGCAATAGAAATTTCTGTTCCTGCCTTAAACGAAACATACTTTATATCCATGGGATTTAGAGTGCTGCAATTTACAAAAAACTCCAGATAAAATAAATCAGATAAAGGCTTAATCCAACCGACATTCGCATTTACAAAAGTAATCACACCAGGCTTAAACGCAATTGCATCTTCACGTTCAATTTTATCCTCATCTTCAAGAGGAAAATCTACACGCATGGGACTTATAGAAGCATACAAGCCTGTCTTCGGTTCAACAAAAATGAAATCTGCAAGCTCCAGATTTGCATTCAACTCCACA
>JAILBH010000042.1 GCA_024681195.1 Treponema sp. | reverse complement strand
TTGAAAGCTTTATTCATCGTTTCCCAAGCCTCAAGAGCGTAAATTACAAGGATGAGCTTTTGATGCTTAAAGAGCGATTGCAGAAAAAGCTTAAGAAATAGGTCTAAAATCAGCTTTTTTAGCAAAAAACTCATTATTTTTTAAAAAATTTTCTTTTTTTTTCTCAAATTTTTGTAAGAAGTCCTCTTTTTTTTTGAATATTAAGTATGTAAAAACTTTCTGGATTCGGAGGGCTTGTAAATGAAAACGCTCTGGCAAAAATTCTTATGTGTACTGCTGCTTCTGGTAATGACTTGCATCTGTTTTGGTGCAGAAAAGAAATCGGACGCGGTGGGTTACAGCTGGGATTTTTCTGATTGCGAGATCAAAGACATTCTGTATGTTGTTTCTCTTGATACCGGATTATCTATAGTTGGCGATGACACTGTCAGTGGACGAGCAGACTTTAGGTTTAACGGCAAGGATTTT
The DNA here is from genome assembly GCA_024681195.1 of Treponema sp. Taxonomy (GTDB): domain Bacteria; phylum Spirochaetota; class Spirochaetia; order Treponematales; family Treponemataceae; genus Treponema_D. The sequence continues at coordinate 16,573 of JAILBH010000042.1, read as the reverse complement.
GAAACAGCTTTTGATGCTTTTTTAAATGCGGCAAGATTGTACGTTTTTAAAGAGGATGAAGTATGGACAGTCAGCAGGTTCAGACTGATGGAGTTGAACGGCTTTTATAGTCTTGATGCCTGTGATTTAAGTGCTGAACAGATTGTGGAAAAAATGTCGATGGCTCTGGGTAAGGTAATTACTTATGAAGTGTTGCCGCTTGGGAATATGAGTCTGCATTTTAAAGGATTGAGCGAAAAGGAACTGCTGGATAGTTTTTGTTTGAGGCTTAATGGATTTGAACTTGAAACAAGAGAAATAGGGTTTCATCTTGCAAAGAAGAGTAATGTTTCTGGGGAACGTTCTTTTGGTTATGGATATATTGATATCCGTGTGCTGGAGAATGGAAGTGTTCTGGTAGACGTAAAGGATTCTAAAATAAGCGATATTCTTGAGGTCCTGTTTGATTGTAATGGTAAACCAAAAAAGAATTTGTTTATGCCTGTGAATTTTGATTCTAGAATTTATAGAGCGGATTTTATAGGGAAGGATTTTGACTCGGCACTGGAAAAGCTTTGCCTGCAGAATGGACTTGGATTTTTTGTTGATGACGGGATTTATTATGTTGTTTCTGAGGTTGCAGCTAAAAACTGGTACAAGATTTGTCTGGAATTTACTGCGGCTGAAAAGTTTGTATCTGTGTTGAACCGGAGGTTTGGAGGACTTAATTGTATTGTTTTGCCGGATGAGATGTCATTTCTGGTGTGTGCGAGTAATCGCGAATATGACGAAATTTTAGTTCTAAAAGATGAGGTTGATGTAAAAACAAATACCTATCTTGTGGAATTGAAGTATATCCGTCCAGAAGAATTTGTTAAGTATCTTCCGCCTGGAGTAGACAAGGGAAGCTTGTTTTTTGCAGACAATAATTCGGGGGTGTATTTTAAAGGTACAGAAGCTTCGTATTTGAGTTTGTGCGAACAACTGGAAATTTGTGACAGGCCTGCTGTAAGACTAAGTTATGATTTGTTGATTCTGCAGTATGACGAAAGTCAGGAGAACAATTGGAATCCTAATTTTTCTGCCAGACAGATTGCATTAGGTGACAAGAATGAATTTGGCGTTAAGCTTGGTTCTGTTCTGAATTTGAATTTGAATGTTGTCAGTGCTTTTGGATTGGATTTTGCGGCTCAGCTGCAGACTTCAATTGAGGAGAATAAAACTTCGGTTTTTGCTGATACTACAATTCACGGAGTTGCGGGAAAACAGATTAATTTTCAGAATACCAATACCTACAGATACAGAGATAACAATCTGGATCCAGGGACTGGAAAACCTATCTATTCGGGAATTACAAAGGAGATTGTTTCCGGTTTGAAGCTTGAGGTAACCGGCTTTGTTAGTGGAGACGGCATGATAACAAGTACTGTTACAGCCTCAGTTACAAGACAGGGCATGGACACTTCGGCTTCTACCGGTAACCCTCCGCCTACCAGCGAAAAATTTGTAACTACAGAGGTTTGCGGCAAAAGTGGTGAACCCATTGTAATTAGCGGACTCATTCAAAATTCAGATTCTGTTTCGGAAAACGGAATACCGTTTATTTCAAAAATACCATATTTGGGATACCTCTTTAAATCAAAAGAAAAAACAAGAGAAAACTCACAGATGGTTATTTATCTTATTCCGCATATTGACGGTTATGAAGAAGCTTCTTTTGCAATAGCTGGAGCTACAGAAGAAGAATTTGCCATTGATTATTGTAAAAGGCTTTTTGAGCCGGCTCCGGGAGGTTCCTTAAATGAATAATTATGAATTCAAACTTACGCCGGGATACTGTCTTTATAACGGTATTGCTGTTATGTCACAAAGCGGCTCTTCAATCTGTTTTATTATAGAAAACCCTGAAAATGCTGCATTAAAGGAACGTGTAAAAAAAGCTTTTGATAATTATTTGTCTTATGTTTTAAAAAGGCCCGACTGTCCCGATGAGTTTAAGCTTGCGCCTTCTGTTCAATTTGTAGAAGGAGACAGAGTTCAGCTTAAAAAATTTGTTTCACGTTTTTATTCGGAGCTTGGACGGGAGGAAGTGGAGACTGCAGATCGAGCTTCGGAAGCAACAGCTTTGACAGCTCCGGCGGCTGCAGTTTTGCTTTTGGATACTCTCATAATGGAAGCCAGAAGTAAAAATGCTACTGACATTCATATTGAAAATAACATTGTAAAATTTAGAGTTTACGGGCAGCTTGAGGTTGCAGAAAAATTATCTGTTGAAACCTGTTCTGAATTAATTCAAAGAATTAAGTTTCTGGCCGGAATGAATGTTCTGGAAAGAAGAAGGTCTCAGGACGGGCATTTTGTTTATGGAAATGAGAATCCTGTTTTTCTTAGAGTTTCGTCTGTTGGGGTTGTTGGAAAAAATGGCGAAGAGGCAGAAGAATCTGTTGTGCTCAGATTGCTGGATACAAAACGGCTTCCGCTTTTGCTTGAAGGGCTTGGTTTTAATCAGGAGCAATACATCAAAATCAAGAATATGAATCAGAATAAAAACGGGTTGATTGTTATCTGTGGACCAACCGGGGCAGGAAAATCTACAACTGCGGCTGCTTTGTTACTTGATATTGAAAAAGAACATAATGGCTCTGTAAAAATACTTAGTCTTGAAGATCCTCCGGAATATATTATTCCAGGTGTTACCCAGATTCAGATTGATGAAAAAATAAATAATTCATTTGCGAATACGCTTGTTCATGTTTTCAGGCAGGATCCCGATGTCCTTATGATTGGAGAGATTAGAGATGAAACAAGTGCTGTAGTGGCAGTAAGAGCTGCAATTACAGGGCATCTTGTTATTGCTACCTTACACACTTCTTCGGCAGCAGGAGTCCTTTTACGCCTGGAAAATCTTGGAGTTTCAAGAAGTCTTATTGTTTCTGTTTTAAAAGGTGTAATTGTACAGGAGCTTAATCATTTTAAGGGGCATGTAAATCTTATGGCAGATGTTTGTGTGCCTTGTGAAAAATTAGCCGGTACTATTGATAAGCAGCTTTCGGAACAGGAACTGGAAGCTTGTTTTGAACACCAGACCAATTACGCCGAACTCTTTCATAAAACAATAGAAATTTTAAAAGAACCGGATACTGCAAAAAGAGTAGAAGTTCCTGTTCATCCGGTTATCAGGAGAAGAAAAAAGAAAAGTCAGAAGAAGGTCGGCTAATGAAAAGATATTCAAATCGCAAAAACAAATTACGTTTTACTCAGATTCTTAGGGAGCTTGTTGCCGTAAAAAAAATGGAGCTCAAGAATGCGCTGCTTTTAATGAGCAAAAGCTTTTCTAAACGGCAGGATTCTGTAGATCGGATAATCAGTCTTGCAGCTCATCAGATTTACGAAGCACTTTTGCGGGGCGAATCCTTTTCTAATTCATTAAGAAACTGCCTTTATATTGAATTTGATTTTGTATACATATCTTTTACGAGCTTTGCTGAACGAAGCGGCTGCCTTGAAGAAGCACTGGATTTTCTGGATAAGCGGAATCATCGCGAAGAAGAAAATCTGGAAAAAGTAATTCAGGTTTCTGTTTATCCATGTTTTGTGATTCTTCTTGCAGTCGCTGCCGGAATCTTAATTTCAATCTATTACACATCGGTTTTAGAAACATTTGGAACGGATAGTGGTAAAGAAGACCTTTATTCAAGCCTGTTTTTTGCCTTTTTGTTTTTACTTTTATTTTGCATAACTGCGTTTTTTGTTCTTAAAAAGACGCTTGGAATAAACAGATTATATGAAGCCTTTCTGGCAATGGGGTTTCTTATAAAAGGAGGTGAAAGTATTGCCAATACTGTAAAGGCTGCTGTGAATATTCTTGGTTATGAAACAAAGGAAGGCCAGTTTTTTGCTCAGGCTGGAGAAAAGTTGTCTTATGGTTTGAGTTTAAAAGATTCCTTTGCTCTTAATGACAGGAATTATTCATTGCGGAGTGAACTCGAAGAGGCATTTTTTTATGCAGAAAACTCAGGAGGGGAAAGTGATGTATTCGAAAAAATTGCTTTATGGCTCAATACCCGGGATGAAAAGCGAAGAGCAATCTGTGTAAAGCTGATTGAACCTGCGTTTATTTCGGGGACAGGAATATTCCTGTTTATATTTCTTGTTAATCTTGTGCTTCCTTTATTTTCAGAAGGCACCTTTTTTTTATGATGGGAGGAATTATGAAAACAAAAAGATTTATTCAGGAGAAACAGTATGAAAAAAACGAATCAAAGCAAAACAAACAGAACCAGGCCTTTACTTTTGTTGAAACACTCGCAGTGCTCGCAATCATGGCAGTGCTTGCAGCAGGCTGTACAGTGTCCGTCGCGAGAATTGTCGAGAATGCTAAGAAAACGTCTGCCCGTAACCAGATTGAACAGTACAGTGCAGCGTTGCAAACCTATTACCTCGACTGCGGAAGATTCCCAACAACAGAGCAGGGACTCCTTGCTTTATGGCAAAAACCGGTTTTCTATCCGGTACCAGAAAACTGGAACGGGCCATACCTTGAGCGTAGACCAGGGAAGGATCCTTGGGGAACCGATTTTGAGTATATCAGCGCTGAAAGCTCCGTTATGCCGGCAGAGGTTCCTGCGAATCTGCCCTATGTACTCATCAGCTTTGGTGCAGACAAAGAAAAAGGAGGAAAGCAGGATGACATCAACTCATGGGACTAAGATTTTTTGTTCAGTGATTGTAATTCTTGCAGTTACATTAACAGCTACTGTTTATACATACAGATTAAAAAAATCAGCACAGATAAGCAGATGGAATAAAGCAATTACAACTTATTCTGAACAGCTGCAAAAAGAAAATCTTGGAATGATAAATGCAAAGGGGGATTAATGCGACTGTCTACCATGCTTGTAATGCTTACTTTTCTGGGGCTGGTTTATGTGTCCTTATATAGTCTGTCTTATTATTCACGAACCATTGGAGAAAAAGAAGAATGCCTAAGAAACTCATACAACGCAAAAAAATTCATTGCAGAAAGCTTTAAGCAAACCTGTGACGGTTCCGGCTTCAGAGATTTTGAAGAATGGCAGCTTACCTGTAAAAGTCTTTTTAAGCTTGAATATATTGCCTGGTGTGAAGCAGAAGATTTTATGATTGATGAAAATTATGACGGAAACAATAACTTGATGTATGGAACATGGATAGGACAAGGGCTGACTAAAGATTGTAGTGGAGAAGTTTTTTACAGAAAGAACAGGCGGAGTGTTGAATAAGGAGGAGTTGTGAAAAACAAAACAAATACCTGCAATTCTAAAGATTATGATTTTTATACAATTATGTTTCCCTTTAAGGCAATCCTAAGGCAAAAAAAGGAAAAGCTTATTTATGCAGAATTGGAAAAACTTCATCCGTGTTTTTGTGATGACTGTTGTTTTGATTCAAAGTTAAGGCTTCAAAAAGGTTGGGTTAAGGCAGAAGTTATTGTGATGCAAAAATTGAAGCTTGCAGAATATAAAGGGGCTGGTAAAAGAATTTATATTCCTGAAGTTAGAAGAAAACAGTTTTTTGTAAATAAAAAAATTGGAAGGGTGATGTTTTTTTGCATTGTGCTTTTAATACTTTTGACGGGATTATTTACACTTGTAACTCACGATTTTCAAAAGCCTGTAGATCAGAAAATAAATTATCAAACTGTTGTAGAGGAGGCTTTGGAAGTTGTGAACGGAATAAATGTTTGTGATTTGTTAGCAAGTCTTAACCATCCCGACAGCGCAGTAGACCGGTTCCTTTTTGAAGAAGACGGTTTTTCTCTAAATTGCACTTTGGTCGTAAAAGGTGTTTTTCCTGAGGCTATAGAATCTATTTGTGATTCAGCAGTTCTTTCTTCGGTTTCGTTTTCTTCTAAGATGCCGGTTTTGACAATTCAGCTTAATCAAAAGCATCCGGGTAGTACAAGTTTTGTTTCAGAAAAAATAAGCGGGGAGTTTAAGAGCAGCTTTCGTCAACAGCTGCAGCAAATAAAGGCGGAACTTTTAGAAGAATTTGTAAATCCCTACGGTGTACATTTTTGCCTGGATTTTAAATCAGAACAGGAAGGAATAACAGCGTTCAAAAATTTTGTTACTAGTCTTAAAGCTTCTGGCTTAAGCCTAAAGTATTTTGAATTAAACCGGCTCAATCAAAAGCTGGATTTTAATATTTATTTTTTCGAGGCCCGCGTTCAAAACCAGGAGCAGCTTTTTGATACATTGATTGAAAATGCAGCTTTGTTCTTTAGAAACCAAGGTGTACAAAAAGAAATTCAGCCCCTGCAAAAAGCTTATGACAAAAAAAACGAAGTGGAGCCTGACAGCAGTTTTATTCATCTGGGGAAAATTGTTGGCAATGATGGAGTGATTACAGATTTTTATAAAGATTCCAAAGGAAAAATTATCCAAAAAAGGAGGTGATAAAAATGAAAAGATATTTTTTAAAGTGTGTTTTATCAGTTTTTATAATTTTAGTTATAACAGGCTGTTCTACGGTAAAACAAATCAAAAAAACGGGAAATTCAAATCTTGTTGTTTTAGTAATTGATCAGAATAATCAGGCTGTAAAAGATTTTCTGCTGGTTTTAAAAAATGATAAAAATTATGGGACAGCTCTTACAAATTCGCAGGGAGTTGGCAGGTTCACAGGAATAGAAAAGGGAGATTATTTTTTAAGTGGAAAAAAACATGGCTACACCGTCTTAACCGAGTCTCCCGTTTCAATAATCCCATCCGGCGAGGTGCTCTGTTTTCAAATCCTCAATGCTCAGACTGTTTTTGATAAAACGCTTTCTTTGTTTCTGGAACAAAAATTTAACGACGGACTTTATCTTTTGAACGATCTGTGTGCCGCTCCAGATTCAGTTCTTTTAGAAACCCTATGCCTGTATAAAGCCTATGCCCTTAATCAGCAGAATCAAAAGGGAGCTGCCGGTCTTCAGCTTATGCTTGCAGCAAATATAGAAAATGCCCAAAGTAAAATTTCATCCCCGCTTAATTTATATTACAACACTGCCAGAACCAATATTATTCAAGCTTCAGAAAACTCTAAACCGTATGAGCTTAGCGGCGCTTTTACAAAAAATACACAGTTTTCCGGAACCTTTAAAAATCAGATTGATAAAGAAGTTAAGGCTTTTACAGTTGTATTTAATGTTTTGGATGAATATGGAAATTCTGTTTTGACACAAAAAGCTAATGTTGTTTATGAAAAGAAAGAAACTGTTCTTCCGTTTGATATTTGTAATTTTTCTTTTGAATGCAGTCCCTTTATAAATCAGTATGAAAACTCTTTGAATTATAAAACAGAATATTTATATGTAAGCCGCATTGTATATTCAGATGACAGTCAGTGGCTGGATCCATTTGGAATTGCCGTATTTTAGAAAGGATGGTAGGTACGCATAAATGAAGAATCTGTGGAATAAAAATCAGTTTATATTGATTTTGCTTTTAATTTTTTCAACTTTTTCGTGTGGTTTTAATTCAGGCTTTTATCCAAAATTTTCAATTTCGGTTCCTTCATATAAAGCTGGTGCTCACGATAATGCCTGTATTTTGGGTGGAGTTTTTTTTGATTTTTATAATAAAGCTGGTGTCGAAGTGAGTTCAATAGAAGTTCGGATGAATGTTTATGATAAAAAAAATAATCAGCCGGCTTTTCCCGGAATAGGAACAATAACAGCAAAAATTAAACAGCCTGTTCCTGGCTTTCAGAAAAAATCTTTTTGCATTTCGCTTGATGAATATATCACAGTTGCTTCGGATTTAATGGTCGATCACTTTTATGTTAGTCGGGTCAACTACAAAGATGGATCTGAATGGAAAGATTATTTTGGATTTTATTCACAATCGGAGGAATGATTATGAAAAATTTAAAACTCTTTATATTTGCATTCTTAATTTTTTCTTCGTGCCAGAACGGGGTTTCAAAAATTACAGGAAGTGATGTGACTCCCAAACCTCCTTCCGAAGCAGAATTGACTTTAGTTGTTTATATGGCCTGTGATAATGATCTGGAATCTTATGCTCTTCAAAATCTCAAGCAGATGGAAAAGACTGAATTTTCCAAAATTAATGTGCTTGTGCTTATGGATAGATCTGAAGGTTATGATGAAACAAACGGGAACTGGACAGATACAAGACTTTTTGAAGTAGTGCATGATCCGTTAGATACAGCTAACGTTGTTTCCAAAAGGCTTGATTGTTCGCCGCTGGGACTTTCTTCTGATACAGAAACAGAGCTTGATATGGGAAGCAGCTTTGTGTTAAGGAATCTTCTTACGTTTGCAAAGACGCAGTTTCCTGCAAAAGCTTATGCGCTGATTATCTGGGGACATGGGACAGGCTGGAGAGCTTCAGGGAATGTTTCCGGCAGTCGCGCAGTTGCTGTTGATGATAAAACAAAATCTTATATGAGTGTCCAGGCGCTTGGAAGTGCAGTGCGCGGGCTTGATTTTGGTGTAATTGGGTTTGATACCTGCTTTGGCGGAGTTTTTGAAAATATTTATGAATTAAAAGATTGTGCTTTATATACGGTTGGAAGTGCGGGAATTACACCAGGGGAAGGCTGGAATTATACACAATTGTTAAAGTCGCTTTCGGAATCGGAATTTTCGGCTCAGGAAATTGCGGCGGCTATGGCTAAAAGTTCTTCTGCGCAGGTGACGGTTTTTGAAAACGGGAAGCTTGGTGAACTGATGAATGGATTTGAGGTTTTTGCAAAAAATCTTTCCCAGACAATAACCGATATAACATCACAGCGTGCAGTTTATGATTCTCTTGTTTCCTGCAAAGCCTACAGCTATATTCAGTTTCCCTGCGATTTATATCTTGATGTGTATTCTATGGCAGAACATTATTCAACAGCTTCGGATTTGCAATTAAAGAATGCGGCACAAAAGCTTATGGAACTTGTGAACAACTCGGGCTATTCATTGCAGGCTTTGAACGTTGAGCTTGCCGTTAATTTTATTCCAAGATTATCTTTTGGAACTACAGCAGCAACTCATTCAGAATCCTATATCAAAAACGAAGCAATATCTGATCAATGTAAATTTATTAAAGAGAGTCAGTGGTGGGTACCGACTCGTGGAGGAAATTCCGGTAGTTTACTGGATAAATTATTTTATACAAGTTTTTAGGCGGTGGGTTTATGAAAATACAAAAAATCAAATGTTCTATTCTTTTTGAAATTCTATTTGTTCTTATTACCATTAATCTGGCAGTTCCTTCTTATGCAGGTTATATGTACAAGGATGAAGATGGAAATCTTGTATGGGGAGATTCAACTTCTTTTGGTGGGGGAGGATTGATAGGGCCGCAAAGAGAAGCATATATAAACGCTATGCTTGAAGGAGATGCAAATCTTCTGGAAGACAGCTTAAATTCTGTAAAATCGTCAGATGAAAATGTTCACCCTTGTGATGATACTACCGGGAGTGTTAATACTATAGAAGCAGAAGACAGTGCGAATGAATCCTCCAAGATGGAGGTTGTAAGTCAAACCGAGGAAGAAGAAAATGAAAATCTTGAAGCTGTAAATGACGAAACCGACAGCAAGAATAGTCCAAAAGGAGGGGATCCTGTTTCTCTTTCTAGTGGCTTTTATGAGCAAACCGAAACCGATTTTTCTGTGGGTGCAGTAATGCCAATAGTTATAAGCCGCAGATATTCTTCGCAAAATACAATAACTACAGATTTTGGTTATGGCTGGACTTCAAGCCTTAATCAACGGATTATCTTTGGAACCCAGGCTAATAGCGAGGAAGTGGTAGAAGGTATTCAAAAATATTCTGAACAGCTTTCAAATACAATAAAAAAATTAACACGGGTTATTGAAGCTGCTTATGGCGGAGGCTCTATAGATAATATGGAAGCCGTAGTTCAGGATAAAATCAACCGCAGCGAAAAAAATCTTAGTGATGCAGAAAGTCTTTTATCGCTGGCGGAATCTCTTTTGAGCAAAGCAAGGGGACATAAAGCAGAAGCCAGAGTCAGTGGATTATGCCAGAGCACACAGGCTTTTTGCCAGTCTATTCAAAATAAAATAGGCGGACTCAGGAGGGATCTTGTAAGATTAAAAAACGATCTGGCACAGCTCGAAGCGTTTAAAAGAAAACAACAGTCAATTATTAATGAACTGAATGAATACAAAAGTCTTCTTGAAAAAACAAAGCAGCGTCGTCAGCAAAACAGTCTTGCAATGTTTAATGGAACTCCTTTGGCTTATGAAGAACTTGGTCTTAATGCAATTAATGTAATTGATGAAAGCGGTTATCCACATTTGATGCTCGAAACTTATGAAGGAAGCGGAATCTGGAAGACGCCCGAGAATTCTATGTATCTTGAATGTGCCCGTTCTGGCAGCAGTGGCGGTCTTTTACTTAAGGAGCAAAGTGGAATACAAAAGCTTTTTAATGAGAACGGTTTGTTAATTCAGATTTCCGACAGAAATTCAAATACTGTTTTTATAATTCGTAATGCAGACGGGACAGTTAAAACAATCCAGAGTTCTTTGGGCCAAAAGCTTTCTGTAATATATGAAAATGGATTTATTAAAAAAATCTTGAATGAACACGATCCATCCATGTGCGTAACTTATTCCTATCTTGGAAATAAACTTTGTGCCGTTACCGATATTGAAGGCGATACTGTTACTATGGAGTATGATTTAAATGGACGCATCCGGTCATTAAATAAATGTGATGGAAGCAGCGTTAAATTTTCTTATGGACTTATAAACAGCAGGGGAGTAGTTCTTGCAACTGCAACAAGCAATGAAGAAGGCTATAACGAAAAATTTGATTATTATGAAAATAAAACAATTTATACAGATCATGATGGAAATCAAACAACATATTTTTATGATAATAGACAAAGAATAATCCGCGAGGAGCGGCCGGATGGAACTGTAATTCAAAACAGTTATGATTCTAACGGAAACCTTATTTCACAAAATGAAAATGGAAATGTCATCACTTTTAGATATGATTCTGGGGGGAATAAAATTCAAGCTATATATTCTGACAATAGTTATGAAGAATGGACTTATGATTCTTTTAATCAGATTACAAGCTATACAGACCGCGATGGAGTCAGATACGATTATTTACGGGATCAAAAAGGAAATCTAGTGGAATACAGGGTTGGCGGAAGAGCGGTTTATTCAACTCTTGTTGATTCCCGGGGACTTGTTACAAGACAGTCGGTTTACGGTCAGAATACGGTTTTGACATTTTATGAATATGATGCAGCGGGTAACTTGATTTGTGAAACTTGTGATGGAATAAAAAAGGAGTATGAGTATGATGCGCAAGGAAGGATGGTTAAGAGTAAAATCGACGGTAAAATTATTGCAGAATACAGTTATGATAAGCATAAAACAATTCAGATTTCCTTTAATGGACTTAAAACAACATATCTTACTAACGGACGAAAAGATTTATATGAAATTCTTAATCAGGATACTGTCACAGGAATAATCCACAAAACCAGAATTGAATATGACAGGCGTCATCTTCCGGTTAAGATTTATTTTGGAGATGATGACAGCGAAAAATTGATTTCATCTTATCTTTATACTCCCGCAGGAAAAATTTGTGCACAAATATCGCATGGAAACGAATCCTGGATTAGGGTTTATGATTATCAAAACGGCCAGATTGCACAGACACGACAGATAAAAACTGCCGGGGATTTAGCGGAAGGGCTTTCGGAACAGGATTTGATCTTGCTTCTGGCAGATGCAGGGCAAAATGTTTTTGTTCAAAAATTTAATTATAAAATATACGGTAATAATCAAAAAAAGATTTCAGTAACCGATGCTAATGGTTTTCAAAATTTGTTTGAATATGATAGTGACGGAAATCTCGTAAAGCTTACAGATGCCAATGGTGAAAGTTCAGGTATGATCTATTCTAAAGCGGGGAGGTTAAAAGAAGAACAGTCTTCTCACGGCGGCTGGTATAAATACGATTATACAAATGGAATGGTAACAGCTGCTGGCGAAAAGAATTCTCAGTTTATTAAAACAGAATATTATTCTGATGGAACTATTAACAAAACAACAGACCGCTATGGAAAAGTAACACCTTATAATTATGATTACATGGGGCGGGTAAACAGCATTCAAAAAGAAAATCAAAAAATCTGGTATGAATATGATGCTTTTAACAGAGTCATAAAAGAGGTTATTGGACCTTCGCCTTCAGAAAGTTCTGCAGTTTATTATACTGCTTATAAATATTCAGCCGATGGAAGGACTGTGACTGTTACAGAGGGTGGAAAATATTGTGTAATAAATCAATTGGATGCTTTTGGAAATATTGTCTGTCAGATTGATGCAAATGGAAACAGCAGGGTTTATAAATATGATTATCAGAATATGTTAGTAGAAGCTAACGACGGTTATAATAATAAAACAATTTATGAATATAATGCTCTGGGAAATGTTAGCCGTGTAATTTTGCCTCAGGGTGAAGAAACAAAATATTCCTATAACCATTTTGGGTATGTGGAAAAAATAAGTGATGAATGTGGAATAATTTATAGTGCAACTTATGATAAAGCCGGTCGTCTTGTCAAAGAGCGCAATCGTTCTGATAGTGAAAAACTTTATGAATATGATAATGCGGGGCGTGTAATAAAGGTGTTTTGTGGCGGAGATGTTATCGAAGCTTATCAGTATGGACAGAACAGCAGAACTGTTACTGTAAAAGATGGAAATGGAGAAAATTATGTTTATAATTATGATGCTTTTGGAAGGCTTACAGACGAAACTAACCGTAAGGGGTTTGTTCAAAAATATTTTTATGATGTAGACGGCAAGCTTGAATCGCAGGTAAATTTTGATGGTTCAAATACTGTAATTAATTATTCGCAGGACAGAACTGTAAGAACTATCAGTTATTCAGATGGCAGTAAAAATGTGTTTGTGTATGATGCAATTGGAAATATTGTTGAAGCCTGGAATCAGTATGGTAAAACAATCTATGAATATGACAAGGGAGGGCGTTTAATTTATCAGAAGGATGAAGCTAGTGGCGAAGAAATACGTTTTGAATATGATGCTGCCGGTAACAGAACGCGGCTTTACAGTTCAAATCGCGAGACAATTTATACTTATGGAAAAAACAACGAATTAAAAGAATTTTTTGACAACAAGCATAGAGTGCGTGTACAATTGGAGTATAACAAAAACGGAAGTGAAGCATTGAGAAAGTTTGGTAACGGGACAACAGAACAGACTCTCTATGACAAAGCTGGACGTGTAATCGTAAAGGCGCAGAAATCCGAACGTGGTGAATTAGTATGGGCAGAAGGATATCTTTATGGCGAAGACGGAAAACGCAGAGCAACAGTAGATAATGCCGGAAAAGTTACGTTATATGAATATAACAGCAAAGGTCAGCTTTCACAAATTTATTATCCTTACACAAAAGAAATAATCGATAATCTCAAAAAGGAAGCCGAACAAAACGGGCTTTCTGTAATAGCCGATGCGGGTGAAAATAAATATCTTCCGTCTGCCGTAAAAGACAAACTTGTTCCGCTTATGAATTCCATGCAGTTTGGTCTGGCTAACAGTCTTACAAATATGCAGGTCTTTGTAAAAGAAAGTTATGATTATGACAAAAACTCAAACCGCATTTCAAAGACAACAGGCTTTGGAAAAATAATTTACAGTTATGATAAAGAAAATTGTCTTGTGTCCAGCGGTTCAAAGGGGCAGGTTTTTGTAAATTATAGTTATGACAAAACGGGAAATCTTCTTTCGGAAGAGGGAGCCGCCAGATCTGTAAAATACGGTTATAATGCGCAGAACAGACTTGCTTACTGCGAGGTAATTGATAAATCAGATAAAACTTATTCGCAGACCAATTATGCCTATGATGCTTTTGGTCGCCGCGTGCTTGTGCAGGATGCCGAAGAAGCGGCTCTTAGAACCATTTACGACGGCTTTACTTTTGATGTAATAAAGCAGAGCCCGATTTACGAAAACGGCTTGTTCTCTGACGCATATGAAACCGGCATCCGCTGGAACAAAACTGGAGTTCCAACTGGTGAACGGTACCGCTACCTTGGTGATGAAGATTTCCGCGATGAAAACAGATACTTCTTTCTTGATGAAGGCGGCTATAAAACAGGGAGCAGCCGCTACAGGTCAGAGCGAACCCAGTTTACAGTTAATGGAACAATAGCCGCCCAGGGTACAGCCGAAGGTACACAGTACTATACAACCGACTTGTTCGGAAGTGTCGCTGCTGTTTCGGACAGTTCCGGCTACCAGCTCGGCTCCTACACCTACGATGCTTTTGGAAATCTTCTTCAAGGCGACTTTTCCGGCTCCACCGATTTTGGATATCTTGGTAAGCAGCAGGATCCTACTGCGCAACTCTACAACTACGGCTACAGAGACTACTCTCCGCAATCTGCACGCTTTACAACGGTTGACCCGATTCGTGACGGAACCAACTGGTTTGCATACGTAAACAACGACCCGGTGAACTTTGTTGATTTGTGGGGGTTGGTACAGAAAAAAATCCCGTCTCTTTATACAATGCAGGGTGGAGATTGGGCAAAGAAAGATTTGATTGGAGAGAGTGGCACCTCGATTGGAGAGGCAGGGTGTGCTGTTATATGTGTATCCAATATGTTAGAGGAAAATCCTTCAGAAATAAATAAAAAATATGTTACTGACGGAAATGTTCAGTGGAATAAGATTGCAGAAGATTATGGATATACTGTAGAAAAATCAAATAATGGAATAACAAAGGATAAATATCAAAAACAGGCAGCAGATCAAGAAAACTCATATGAGACTTTTATTAATGTTAATTGGAATGATACTAATTCTGATCATTGGGTTGGTATGAATGAAATTGAAACAATAAACGGAAAAGATTATTGTGTAGTTACAGTTTCTTCTGACAATGATACCGCAATATATAATACTACAGTCTATCAAAATAAAGATGGAGAATGGGTGTATGATGGAAATAAAAATAATAGGTCTGGAAAAGGATGGTTAAATGAAAACGGCCAGGTGCTTGTTCCTGTTGACCAGGTTAAAGGTTCTGTTACATTTAAGAAAAAATGTAACAAATAAAATAATTTGAGAGGTGTAAAATGAAGAAAATTGTATTACTTATTTTGATGTTTTTTTTTACAGTCTGTTGTATTGCTGAAGAAAAAAAAATGCAATCTTTAAAAAAAGATGAAATATTTTTATTAGAATATGAAAAAGGTTATTTAGAAATCTATAAAGGTTCAGAAAATAAAAAAGAATTCTACTTTGAAATTAGTACTTATTGGGGTGCATACCAATTATCTAAAGATAGACAGCAATTAATGGTATATTCGGATGATAAAGAAATGTTCTATCTTTTAGATGGAAAAACAGGAACTTTTAAATCTATAACAAAAAAACCTTCCAATTCGATGACCACCTTTGATTTGAAATATATGATATGGGAAAAAGAGAATAGTGATTATAAAACAAGATCAAAAATGCCAACTATTGTTATAACAGATTTACAGAATGATCATGATCTTTATGAAATATCATGGGAAGAATTAAAACAAGATTATATGGATGATTACTCTTTTGGATATCATTTTATACGTTCAAATGAACCGGATTATGATTTTTTTGTTTATGCTAAAGGAGAAGGACGCGAAAACTATTTGGGATTTATGAAAATCAATATAAAAACAAAAAACGTGGAAAAATATTATGGTAAAAATATCAAAAAAACTAATTATCCTCCAGAATGCTATGGTGAATAAAAGTCAATTATAACAAAAACGGAAGTGAACCATTGAGAAAGTTTGGTAATGGAACGACAGAACAGACTCTCTATGTAAAAGAAACCGGCATCCGCTGGAATAAAACTGGAGTTCCAACTGGTGAACGGTACCGCTACCTTGGTGATGAAGATTTCCGCGATGAAAACAGATACTTCTTTCTTGATGAAGGAGGCTATAAAACAGGGAGCAGCCGCTACAGGTCAGAGCGAACCCAGTTTACAGTTAATGGAACACTAGCCGCCCAGGGAACAGCCGAAGGTACACAGTATTATACCACCGACTTGTTCGGAAGTGTCGCTGCTGTTTCGGACAGTTCCGGCTACCAGCTCGGCTCCTACACCTACGATGCTTTTGGAAATCTTCTTCAAGGCGACCTTTCCGGCTCCACCGATTTTGGATATCTTGGTAAGCAGCAGGACCCAAACACCCGTCTCTACAACTACGGTTACAGAGACTACTCTCCGCAATCTGCACGCTTTACAACGGTTGACCCTATTCGTGACGGAACCAACTGGTTTGCATATGTTAACAATGATCCTGTGAACTTTGTGGATTTGTGGGGGTTGGAAGTTTTTTATACGATTTATAGAGATCCACAAAGCTATGATGTTTCAACAGATAGAGATACTCCAAAGAATACATATCTGGATGTCGGTGTATTATATAATTCAAATACCAATGAAACCATCGTTTTCACGCGTGTTCAAAGTGTAGCCAATTATCCTTCAACAGATAATAAAAACAATGAGGTTCCTTCTGTATATAAT
>JAILBH010000018.1 GCA_024681195.1 Treponema sp. | reverse complement strand
TTCTGGTTCTCTAGTGTAAGAAGAAGTTCAACAACACAGTACCTTGGAACTATCAAAGGTCAGATTTCTTCTGTTGATATGGATATTGTGGCAGAAATTGGAACAATCAATCTGCCAATAAGAGACGTTCTTTCGCTTAGAACTGGCGATGTTGTACGTCTTTCAAGTATAAAAGTGGGCGATCCGCTCACCCTTAGTGTAGGAAATAAGAAAAAGTTTTACTGTCAGCCTGGTGTTGTCGGTAAAAAAATGGCTGTACAGATAACAGGAAAGATCGAAGACGGCGATGATGCCGAAGAATTCGAAGAGCTTTCCGTAGAAGGAGACGAATCGTATGAGTGATGGTGCTATCTCACAAGATGAAATTGATGCATTGCTTTCTGGCGTTGCAGTAGACGGACTGAATTCTTCAGGTCATGTCGGTAACGGTCCGAACTATCATATTGATATACCAACTCTTCAAAAGCTGGCCGAAGACCTTGTGCCTAAGCTGGAAGAAAATGTTAACAAATATACGGGCGCCTCATTCAAGGTAGAAACTCCTGTAGTAGAGCTTTCTGACCGGGATAAAGTACTTGCAAGACTGCCCGAAGTTGTTGTTGGTATTAATGCAGATTACAATGAAGGAATCAAAGGCGGGCATTTATATATTCTTTCACCTGAATTCTCACTTAAACTTTTTGCTCTTGTAAATAATGAAGAAGCTACAGAAGTAGATGATATGGTCCTTTCTGTAGTTTCAGAAATTGTTGCAACTCATATTAGTGCACAGATAAATTGTCTTGATTCAAAGCTTCCCGGAATTGCATATGCAACACCAGAAAGTGTAAATGAATCAAAAGCAATGATTATGTTCCCTCAGGGAGAGTTTGTCCTTTCAAGCTATCCTCTTACTTTGGATGGAAAGGCTTATACTTTGTGGGAATGTCTGAGCGGAGACGCTGCAGAAAAAGTTTCAAATGCTCTTGGAGGAAATGCTGCTGCAGCTGGTGGCGCAGATGAATCTATGGCCGGAATAGGCATGGATGCTCTTAATGGAATGGGACTTGGTCCTGATGCATCTGCAATGAATATGGGCGCCCAGGCAATGGGAGCTGCTCCAATGGGTGGAGCTCCGATGGGTGGAATGCAGCAGGGCATGGGAATGCCTAATATGGGTATGGCAGGTATGGGCGGTATGCAGAATATGGGTATGGGCATGGGCGGAATGCAGATGCCACAGAATATGGGTGTAAACATGGGAATGAATGTTCCTAATGTTCAGTCTCTTCAGTTCCCGAATTTGGCAACAGGTGTTGCAGCCGGAGAACAGGGCAATATCGGTCTTATCATGGACGTATTCATGGAAATGACCGTAGAGCTTGGTCGTACAAAGCGTTCTATCAAGGATATTCTTGGTATGGGTGAAGGTACAATTATCGAGCTTGATAAACTTGCCGGTGAACCTGTAGATATTCTTGTAAACCATAAGCAGATTGCCAAGGGAGAGGTTGTAGTTATTGATGAAAACTTCGGTGTTCGTGTAACTGAAATTCTCTCTCCAATGGAAAGAGTTAACGACTTAAATTAAACCGATTTTTTTAGGGTGGGGAAATTGGTAAAAAATATAAAATCTCTTTTATGTATAACGACAATATTATTTATATTTGCCGGTAATTTATTCTCACAAAGCACACAGCAGGTTCAAAATAATGAAGCAGCCGGAACAAATGTGACAGACGCCTCATCTTTTGAAAATGACGCATCATATTTTGCAGAACCCGAAACCACAGGAACTGTACAGGGAACTTATAAGGCTCCATCTACAGCTGGAATGATAATCAAAATGATTGTTGTTCTGGCCCTTGTTATTGCAGCTCTTTACGGAATAATGCTTTTCTTTAAGAAAAAGAACAATGCCGTCCAAAGCGAAGATGATTTTTTGCGAAGAGTTTCTTCTCTAAATCTTTCTCCGGGTAAATCTATAGAAATTGTTACTCTCGTAGACCGTGGTTTTATTCTAGGTGTAACAGACGGAAGCATAAATCTTATTTCCGAAATTACAGATAAAGAAATGATTTCGGCACTTAATTTACACTTTGACAAAAAACAGAATATTAAAAAACCAATGAATTTTTCTGATGTACTCGAAATGTTTATGCCTGGGAAAGGAAAAAATAACCGCTCAATTTACAGCAGCACAGAACAGGTAATAAATAATCTGGAAAGAAATAATCAGACAAATCAGGAAGAAGGTGGAGAAACAAATGAATAAATTAAAAAAGATTTTATTCATATTTTCTCTGATTTTCATTTTAAGTGAACCTTTATTTGCTCAATCAACATTTCCGTTAGGTTCTACTAACGGAACAACCGAACAGAACGAAAATATAAAACCGGTTCAAATTCCAAATGTTGCTGTACAGATTACAGAACCACAAAACGGACGTGAAGTTGCTTTTTCTGTAAGACTTTTACTTCTTCTTACAGTTCTTACACTTGCACCAAGTATTCTTATTCTTGTTACCTGTTTCTTGCGTTTTTCGATTGTTCTGGATTTTATAAAACGAGCTTTGTCCTTGCAGCAGGTTCCACCAACTTCAATCTTAAACGGAATTGCATTTTTTATGACTTTGTTTATTATGTGGCCTACATTTACCACAATGTACAACAATTCCTTTAAGCCTTTGTCCAATGGAGAAATTGGAATTGAACAGGCTTATACAGAAGCCGAAGCTCCAATCCGTCAATTTATGTTTACTCAGATGTCAGATGACACAACCTATATCAAACTTTTTATGAGTATGTCACAAATGGAAAAACCGGACACTCCGGCTGATGTACCAACTTACATCCTTGTTCCATCTTACATACTTCATGAGCTTACAGTCGCGTTTAAGATCGGAATATTATTATATATTCCGTTTATTATCATAGACATGGTTGTTGCAAGTATTCTTATGGCTATGGGTATGATGATGCTGCCACCTGTTCAGATATCCATGCCGTTTAAACTTATTCTGTTTGTTCTTGTAGACGGATGGGGACTATTAACTCAGCAGCTGTTCATTTCTGTTTTAAGGTAGGTGGTTATGTCAATTGGTGAAGTAATATCTTTAATGAGAGGGGCTGTTACTCAGATTATCTCGATGATTGCACCTGTTTTAGGGCTTGCACTTATTGTGGGTCTTGTTGTTGCCATCCTTCAGGCTGTAACATCAATTCAGGAACAGACTCTTACCTTTCTGCCAAAACTTTTAGTAATTCTTCTTGTAGTAGCTCTCTTAGGAGGATTTATGTTCTCTTCATTGAGTGAGTATACAATTGCTTTGTTTAACAGGATTCCGGATTTTGCCAAGTAGTAAGAATGTATGGATAGAATTCTTTTAAATGCGCCAGTCTATCTTCTCATTTTTGCAAGATGTCTTGCACTACTTATGACCTTACCCTTATTTTCAACCCGCGCCGTTTCTCGTGTTGCAAAAATTGCACTTGCCGGTTATATGGCTTTTTTTATGCTTGGAAATTCCGACCTTTCTGCATACAATACCTTTCTTGGAACTGATGGAGTTTTTTCTCTTTATTACATTTTTCTCTTAATTGGAGAGGCCGGAATTGGTGTTATAATTGGTTTTTATGTAACAATAATTTTTGCGGCCTTTAGTACAGCAGGACAATTCACAGCCTTCCAAATGGGTTTTAGTGCAGCCAGTACTTATGATGCAATGGCCCAGGTTGAAAACCCTTTGATGGGTCAGTTTTTTAACTTTGTTGCAATGCTCATTTTTATGCAGAACCAGTGGTTCCAGCGGCTTTTTTTAGGCGGACTTACTTCAAGTTTCAAAACTCTTACTGCAATTTCAATTGTAAACAATCATCAGACACTTGTGAGTTTTATGCTAAAAGGACTTTCAAAACTTTTTGCAGATGCCCTTATTATTGCGCTTCCTGTTATGGGAACGCTCATGCTTATAACTGTGTGTACGGGACTTCTTTCAAAAGCAGCTCCTCAGATGAACCTTCTGTCAGAAGGTTTTCCTATTATGATTATAACAGCATTCCTGCTTATTATGGTTATGCTTCCGTCAATGGTCGACTTTTTTATCAGATCATTTGCGGGCGGCTTTAAGGCACTGGAAGATTTATTTGCTGGTGTTGGAGGGAGGATTCCTTAATTGGCTGCAGAAGATGAAGGAAGAACCGAAGAACCGTCGGAGTACAGACTTGAGCAGGCCAGAAAAGAAGGTCGTGTTGCTAAGAGTCAGGAAATTGCAAGTTCCCTCGTGTTACTCTTTGGTGTAATTGTTTTAATTATAATGGGCAAATGGATGCTTTCTCAATGCATTGGTGTTTTGAATTTTTATTTCTCTCGCTGTAATAATCCTGATGTAACAGATGCAAATCTTGTTACAGCATTTTTTAATGCCTTCTTAAAAATGATTATTCCGATTGGCGGAGTTGCTGTAATTGCAGCTTTCTTAGGAAATATAATCCAGACAAAAGGTTTTATTTTTAGCCTTAAGCCAATTCAGCCAAATCTTTCTAAGATTGTTCCAAAATTTGGTGAATATTTTAGAAAAACTATTTTTTCGGGTACAGGACTTTTTAATATTGCAAAGTCAATTGGTAAGGTAACCCTTATAGTAATAATAGGCTACCTTACAATAAGACGGAATGTTTTTGATGTTGTAGAAGTAATCAGTAACGGACAGATTCTTTCTGCAGTAGGAAAAATTGCATCCATAGCAGCGCAAATCCTTGTTATTGTTGCAGTACTTTTTTTAGTAATTTCCATTCCCGATTATTTTGTGCACAGACGTGAACACCGCGAAACTTTAAAGATGACCAAACAGGAGGTTAAACAGGAGTTTAAAGAGCTCGAAGGAGATCCTGAAGTAAAGGGCAGGCTACAGCAGATGCAGAGGCAGCTTTTGGCGCAGAATATTCCAAAGGCTGTAAAAGAAGCTGATGTTGTAATTACCAACCCTACACATTTTGCTGTTGTACTTAAATATGAACAGGATGTTGATGAAGCTCCAAAGGTTACTGCAAAGGGTGAAGATCAGACAGCTCTTTATATAAAAAGGCTTGCTGCCGAAAACGGAATTCCGATTCAGGAAGACAGGCCACTTGCACGTGGACTATATACAGATGTACAAATTGGTGCTATAATACCTATGATATACTATAAGGCAATATCTTTGGTATACGCACATATTCGACAAAACTCTAACGAGAACGTAAATTAGTAGATTGCTGGGTGGGGACTAATGGCAAACGAAAGTCGTGGAAAAGTAATGAATTTCATACAGCATAATTATGTTGCTGTAGCTGCAGTTCTTGTAATTTTTCTTTTATTTATTCCAATTCCTAAAATTCTCATTGATTTGACCATGATTTTAAATCTGGCCTTTGCAATCATTATTTTGCTTGCAGTTTTATCTACACCTCGTGCTTCTGATTTTCAAACCTTCCCGCGAATAATTCTTTTTCAGACAATGTTTGGTCTTGGAATAAATATATCTTCAACAAGACTTATTCTTAGCAAGGCTGCTTCTGCTACAGGAGTTTCTACAGAACAGAGTGCAATGGTTCAGGCCTTTGCAAATATTGTTGCCGGTAATAATATTGTTATCGGCTTCGTTATCTTTATTATTCTTATTGTTGTCCAGGTACTCGTAGTTACAAAGGGTGCCGGTCGTGTTTCTGAAGTTGCTGCACGCTTTTCTTTGGATTCCATGAGTCAGAAATTCTTTGATGTTGATAACCGTTTAAATAGCGGTATCATCGATGATCAGGAAGCTATGCGTTTAAAGGATTCCATCCGTAAGGAAATAGACTTTTATTCCAATATGGACGGTTCCTCTAAGTTCGTTTCCGGTAATGTTAAAGCCGGAATCTTTATCACAGTAGTCAATCTTATTGGCGGTCTTATTGTTGGAATGGTAATGAATAATATGGACTTTACCAGTGCCATAAAAACCTATTCCATTCTTACAATTGGTGACGGACTTATGTCACAGCTGCCGTCAATCATTATTTCTTTTGCAACAGGTATCCTTGTAACCGGTACTAAATCCGATGAAGATCTTGGAGAACAGATTCAAAAAGATTTTACACGCGACGGTTATACTTACCAGATTGTTGGTATTGTACTTGCTGCAACTGGTGTTCTGCTTCGGGCAGGAACCCAATGGCTTCTTATTCCTGTTGGAATATTCTTCCTGTTTATTGGCTTTAGAATGGTCAGAAACAACACAAGGGAACAGGAAAAACAAAGACTTCAGGAAGAAAAGAAAAAGGCTTCAAATCAGGAAGGGGCTTCTTCTCCAGATTCAGAAAAAATTCCTTTACCGGATATTCTTTCTCTTGAGCTTGGATTTGCACTTATTCCTCTTGTTAATACCGAAAAGGGTGCGGAACTTCTTGAACGCATCAGAAGAATCAGAAATGAATTTAAGCTTGATATGGGCTTTCTCATTCCAAAGATTCGTATTCAGGATAACATGACTCTTAATCCAAACGATTACAGTTTTAAGATTAAGGGAATTGAAGCAGGCCATGCAAATATAAGACTTGATTATTACATGTGTATGGATACGGGAGCTGTAATACGTCCTCTTAAAGGAGAAAAAACCAAAGATCCTGCATTTGGAATGGATGCCATCTGGCTTCCGGAAGATCAGAGGCAGGAAGCAGAGGATGCAGGTTACGTAGTTGTAGACCCACCAACAATTATTGCAACCCATATTACAGAACTCATTCGTGCAAATGCGGCAAAACTGCTTGGACGACAGGAAGTAGCACAAATTATTGATACTGTAAAAGAAAAGAATCCTGTTCTTGTTCAGGAAGTTATGGACAGTGCAAAGTTTACCTATGGTCAGATTCAAAAAGTTTTACAGAATCTTCTGGAAGAAACTGTTTCTATCCGCGATATTGTTACCATTCTCGAAACTCTTGCTAATTATGCGTCGATTTCAAAGAATCCTTGGGATCTTACGGCTAAGGTTCGCGAAGCTTTAGGCTTACAGATTTGTCTTCAGTATGCAGACCCGGAAGATAAAAAACTAAGGGTAATGCTGCTTTCTGAAGATTTTGCAAACATGATAGATGAAAATGCCGTCTATCCGCCTGATGGTTCAAAACCTATAGTTGCCTTTGATCCAGTAGACAGAAGAACCTGGATTTCTTCTGTAAGTTCTGCGCTTGCACGCGTTAGAGATAAAGGCTTCCAGCCAATAATTCTTTGTGCAAGTAAAATCAGACAGCTTGTAAAATCTGCAATAGAAAGGGAAATGCCTGGAGTTGCAGTCCTGTCTGAAGCAGAAGTATTTACTGCCGGAAAAAATGTTTCGGTAGAAATTATTGATAAAATTGAAAAGATTGATGAGGGTATATAATAATGGCTTTAGATAGTGGAATCAAACAGACTATAGAAGGAGCTACTCTAGAAGAATGCCAGAGAAAACTGTATGAAAAATACGGTCAGGATTATCATATAGAAAATCGTGAATCTGTTTTTAAACCATGTGGTTTTCTTGGCTTACGCACAAAAGAAGTACAAAGAGTTACATACACAGTTAAAAAATCATATTCAAATGAGCCTTATTCTTTCCAGCGCGAAGTAAGAAACGAAGAAGATGAATCAGAAAAGCTTGAACGTAATCGCCGCGAAATTTTACAGGCTCAGACAAATGTTGTTTTAAATTCTCTTGCAAACAAAGTAGATGAAATGACCAAAAAGCTCAATACCATGAATACAAACATTTACAATTCCGGTAATGAAGTTCATGAAACAATCAAAAGAATTGAAGAGCTTTTGGAACAAAATGAATTTACAATGTCTTATACAAGAATGATTGAAGATAAAATCCGGCAGCAGTTTTCTCTTGATGAGCTTGAAGATTTTGAACTTGTTGAACGTTATGTTGTAGACTGGATTGGTGAATCAATCATAATATCTCCAGAAAAAGTTTTCCGTCCGCCTCATGTTGTTATTGTTATTGGCCCGACAGGTGTTGGTAAAACTACAACTATTGCAAAGCTTGCTGCGAATACAATTCTTGATGCAAAAGAGAAAGATATTTCGCGTCCAAAGCTTTGTCTTTTTACAATTGACACAATGCGTGTTGGCGCCCTGGAACAGTTAACCCGTTACGGAGACGCAATGGAATTAAAGGTTCTCAAGGCCGAAAATGCGGATATGGTAAAAGAAATTTATGATAAAAATAAAGAGCATGTAGATTATATTTTTGTTGATACAGGCGGCTACAGCCCTAATGATTCAGATCATATTAATATCATGAAAAATGTTCTTGATGTTAATATGAATCCCGATGTTTATCTTGCGGTTACAGCCTCAACAAAGGCAAGTGACCTTCAGAATATTTTTAGAAATTATGAACCTCTTGGTTACGACTCTGTTATTGTTACAAAATGTGATGAAACAAGACAGTTCGGAAATATTATAAGTGTGCTTTGGGAAAGACGCAAAAGCATTGCTTATCTTACTGACGGACAAAGAGTTCCTAGAAATATCCGCAAGGCGAATATAGTAGATATGCTCATAAACCTTAACGGTTTTACTGTTGATAGAGAACATATAGAAAATAAATTTGGAGAAAAATAATTATGGAAGAACAGGCAGAAGAATTAAGAGCTTTGATGAAGGATGATTTTCCTCACAGCGATGCAGACGTCGATGTAGAACAGGGGGTTGTAAAAACACCTCAGGTTAAGAAAAATCACAATACCAGAATCATCGCAATCACAAGTGGTAAAGGTGGTGTAGGTAAGACTAACTTTGCCGTTAATATGGCGATTGCTTATGCCCAGCTTGGAAAAAAGGTAATCCTTATTGACGGTGACCTTGGTATGGCAAATGTAAATGTTCTTCTTAATATTGTTCCTCAATACAACATGATGCATGTAATAAACAAGAAAAAGACCATGAAAGAAATTGTCATGGACACAGAGTTTGGAATTAAGTTTATTGCAGGTGCAAATGGTTTTTCTAAAATTGCAAACCTTAGCGTAGATGAACTGGATTATTTTGCAACACAGTTTGCCTCACTGGGAAATGCGGACATAATCATCATAGATACAGGTGCGGGTATTGCAAACAACGTTCTTCAGTTTGTTGCAGCTGCTGACGAAGTTTTTGTAGTAACAACTCCGGAACCAACAGCAATTACAGATGCATACGGAATTATCAAAATCATTACAACCGAAATTGTAGACCGCACAGTAGATATCAAGCTGATTGTAAACAGAGTTCATTCTGCAGATGAAGGTAAACGCATTTCAGAAAGAATCATTACAATTGTAGGTCAGTTTCTTGGTTATAAAATTGAATACCTTGGTTTTGTTTACGAGGATCCTGTTGTTCAGGCAAGTGTTATCAGACAAAAGCCTTTTATTGTTGTAAATCCAACCTCTAAACCTGCTGTTTGTCTAAAACACATTGTTGGAAAGATAGAAAAAACTGAACCGGAATACAACGAAGGAGTTTCGAGCTTTATTAAGAAATTTCTTGGCAAAAAGTCCAAATACTAAAAAATGAAAAAAAACTATATTTATTTTAAAAAATGATGTATAATGGTAGAATAAGTTAAGTGGGAGGTAAAATGAAAAACATTAGATTTGTTTCTATTTGTGCAGCATCTGGTTTCGTTTTATCTCTTATCTGCGGATTCTTTTCTAAATCTGGCTTTTTACACATCTTCCTGCTGGCGCTGCTTTTTGGACTTGTGTTTGGAGCTATAGCCTTTGGAATTTCCTTTGTATATGATAAATTTTTAGTTGTTGAAGGCGCAGGTTATGCAGCTGATTCTTCAGATTCGAGTGCCGACGTTTCGGATGGAATTGGTGTTGCATCTAAAGATAAAAAGAATCTTGGCCAACACGTAGATCTGGTCATTCAGGAAGAAGAGCTTGAACAGAGCGGAAATGTAAATCACTACAACGTAGGTGACAATCATCAGATGCTCAATGAATCAGATTATACTCCTCAAAAGGAAGAAAAGATTGTACCAAAAAATGAATTTGTTCCTTTGAGAGAAAAAGAAACTGTAAATAATTTTTCTGGAGCCGAAGCAATTACGCCGCAGGATTCAGAAAAGCGTATGGAAGCAATTGTTGAACAGGAAGAAAAAAATGGAAGCGACCTGGATGTTCTTCCTGATATGGGTGAATTAAATATTGCTTCTTCCGAAGGTGGAGAAGACGGAGACACGATAGTCTTGTCTAACTCGGATGAAGGAGATTTTATAAGCTCAGCAACAAATTATAAGTCTTCAAATACAAATGAACCGGAAATAAAGGATGCATCGCTTATGGCGAAGGCAATTAGTTCAATATTAGCTGAAGAAACGTAAAAGGATGATAAGTTATGCCGATTAACGACGAACAGGAAGAGGACGACCTCTGGGAAGAATACAAAAAGACAAGATCTCCTGCAATCAGGGACAAATTTATCAGACAGTATATGCCTCTGGTAAAGTATGTTGCCGGTAAAGTTGCGGTAGGCATGCCTAACAGTGTAGAGTTTGATGACCTTGTAGGATATGGACAATTCGGTTTACTTGATGCAATCAGCAAGTATGATACTGCTAAAAATGTAAAATTCAAAACTTATGCTGTAACCCGAATCCGAGGTGCAATCTTTGATGAGCTTAGACAGATGGACTGGGTACCTCGTTCTGTAAGACAGAAGTCTCGCGAAATTGAAGATGCAATTGTTTCTCTTGAATCGCGTCTTGGTAGACCTGCTTCAGATTCAGAAATTGCTGATTCTTTAAATATGACGGAAGAAGAATATCACCGTACAATTATGAAAATTTCGGGAACAAGTATTCTTTCGTTAAATGATGTATGGTATGCCGGAGATGACAATGACAATATGTCTATAGGTAACAATATTGAATCTCCTGCAAGTCTTAATCCTGATGTAATTGCTGAACGTGAAGAAATCCGTAAGGTTATTGCTCAGGCCATAAGCGAATTACCAGAAAAAGAAAAGATGGTAATTGTACTGTACTATCACGAAGACTTAACTTTTAAGGAAATCGGAGAAGTTCTTGAGGTAAGTGAATCACGTATCTCACAGCTTCACACAAAGGCAAATCTCCGCCTGCGTGCAAAGCTTACTAACTTACGAAAAGGAATTATCTAATACATGGTAACTCTTGATGTAATCCGCGAAGAAATGCGTAAGCGTCTCGAAATGGACAAAGAGCTTCATATGGTAGAAGTAAATGCAGATACTGTAGATGAAGCCCTTCAGGACGCTGCTGTTCAATTGGATACAAAAGTATCTAATCTTCAATACGAGATTGTTGAGAGAGGAAGTGACGGATTTTTAGGAATGGGTAAAAAGCCCTGGAAGTTAAAGATTTATCAGGATCCGTCTACAGTCAAAAAAGTACAAAAGCTTGCTTCCGATGGTCTGTTCTCAGACGATTCTATGGACGAAGAATCTCAGATCAAAGACAGAGACGGATTGTTCTATGTACATCACTTTAGCGCAGATATTATGCTCAAGGTTATTACTCCGCTTGGAAATGGAATGCCTGTTGAATTCAAAGATGTTATGCAGGAAATCAACAGACCAGATACAATCCAGGTTGACGAATCTCTTGTTAAAAAGCTGGTTAAGCAGGGTACAAACAATGAATACTGCATAGTTGGTGCATATAAGCATGTATCTGCAGGAGATGTCCTTATTTCTGTTGAATGTACAAAGGATGAGATGAAGGCATCTATTATTGTTACACCTCCAGCTATGAGTGGAGCAGAAGCTTCTGCAGATGCAATTAAGAGAGCTCTTTCTTCTCAGGGCGTTATTGACCAGTGTTATGATGAAGCGAAAATTAATGAGTTTGTTGATAACCCTGTTTATAATATTCCATTTGAAGTTGCCAGTGCAATCCTCCCTGTAGACGGAAGGGATGCTTATCTTCTTTATAATTTTGAAACAGATGTTTCTCGTCTTAAGGCAAAGGTTTCTGAAACCGGACAGATTAACTATAAGGAACTCAATCAGATTCAGAACGTTATTGCCGGCCAACCGCTTGCAACCAAAATGCAGCCGGAACGCGGTAAAGGTGGAAAGACAATTTTTGGACGCTATCTCGAAGCCAAAAATGGTAAAGACATGCAGATTACACTTGGCGAAAACGTACATCTTGACAGAGATGGTGTAACAATCAAAGCCTCTATCGATGGCGAAGTTATGCTCGTTAATGGAAAGATTACTGTAGAGCCGGTTAAAGTTCTGGATGCAGTTAATGTTAAGACCGGTGATATTAAATTTGTTGGAACTGTTGTTATTAAGGGCTCTGTTGAAGAAGGTTATAGAGTCGAAGCTACAAATATTGAAGTTAACGGCATTGTTGATAAATCTGTTCTTGAAGCAACCGGAAACATTATTGTTCGTCAGGGTGTATTCGGAAAGGGCGAAGGATTTATCAGAGCCGGAAAATCTTTGTGGGCTAAATTTATTAATGATACAACAGTCGAAGTTGAAGAAAACGTTATTGTTTCGGATTCTATCGTAAACTCAAATATTACCGCTATGAAGAATATTGTTCTTCGCGGTAAAAAAGCTCAGATTATTGGTGGTCACCTGCTTGCTACAGAGGAAATTTGTGCAAGAAAAGTTGGTTCTCCAGGAGGTGGTACCGAAACTATTCTCGAAGTTGGTATTGACCCGCGTGCCAAAAAGCGACTGCTTGAACTTCAGAAAAATCAGACAGACAGTACAAGAGATTACGAAAACAACGAACTCGATATTCAAAACCTGGAACAGCAGAAAAAACTTCGTAAGCGTCTGCCTCAGGAAAAGGAAGATAAGCTTGCTTCTCTTAAACAGAAAAACAAGCAGATTGGCGATGAGCTCCAGGAAATGACTAATGAAATAGACAAGATTCAGGCACACCTTAGAGAGCTTAAGGCTGTCGGAAAGGTTAAAGTCGAAGAAACAGTTTATGCTGGTGTAAAGATTTATGTGCGTGATGTTCTTGATGAAGTTAAGATGGATACAAAGCACGTTACATTCTACTATGAAAAGAGCTTTAGTAAACGTGGAGATTATGAACCGCCTTCTTTAGAAGAGGAGCAGCCTGATGGGTATTCAACCGATTGACCTTCAGAACATGTACTCTCAAATGTCTAACGTAGCAAAAACTGTTGCAGGCCAACAGCAGGCAGCCACGGTAGCAGAACAGGTACAAAAACAGGATCAGACTCAAAAAAATATTGAGCAGCTTCAAAGAGTTCAGCAGACAAATAATGATAAGGCAAATACAAATAATGTAAATGCAGACGGCCATCATGGTGGAAGCGGCACATATCAAAATCCTAATAAAAAAAGAAAAGATGGCAGTCAAAAAGAAACAACATTCAGTGCGTTTAATTCCACAAAACCTGAGTATGTTGGAACAATTGTTGATATAACAAGATAAAAGGTTAAAAAATGATATTCTTTGTAATTTCTGTTCTTACATTAAATTTAATATTATGGGCTGTATTTCTAATCAGATTTAAAAAGCTCTTTTCTACAGATCAGATAATTGAAAAAACAGAAGAGAAAATGAATCATTTTGTCCGCGAAATTGATATGGCTGCAGATCGTGATACTTATCTTGCTAAAGAAACCTCTAAACGTCTTAAGTCCATGCTTGATGATGCGGACCAGAAGATGGAGCTTTTTAAGGAAGCTTCGCAGCGTTTAAGAGATATGATTGCAGAAGCAGACAAAATTAATAAAGGAAAAGCTTATTCTTTAAATGAGATAATTCAAAAAAAGTCTATTGAACCTGATGATGCTTTTGAGCTTACTCTTAGCGGAACAAAAAAGGAAACCCAGCAGGGGAGTCTTTTTGAACAGAATAAAGAATCGGTTAAATCAATTCAAAAAAATCGGACCAATGTTACTCCGGATGGAGCTGCATATCATGAAATCCCGCTTATCATCACAAAGGTTTATGATGAAGAAAAACCAAAATTAACTCCTGAAGAAATTAAAAAGAACATGAAACATCTGGTGCGTAAGCTTTTAGATGAAGGAGCGCAGGCAGATGAAATTGCTCAAAAATTAAACTGTTCAATTACCGAAATTCAGTTTATAATTGATATGTTATAATATGTAAGGTCGAAAGGAGTTCTTTATGGAAATAAAAAAACAAAAATGGGGTATTTTATCGGATGGAACAAAGGTTCATCTGTATACAATCTGCAATGAGAATATGTCTTTTTCTTGTACAGATTACGGATGTACAATTACAAGCATTGTCCTTAATAATAAAGACGGCACAAAAACAGATGTGCTTTTGGGTTATTCAACTTTAGAAGGTTATCTTAATTCTAAATTTTGTTTTGGAGCAATTGTAGGACGTTTTGCAAACAGAATTGGAAAAGCAGCTTTTACAATTAATAAAACCGAATATAAGCTTGATAAAAATGATGGTCCAAATACACTTCATGGTGGTTTTGATGGTTATGATAAAATGATGTGGAAAGGAAAGATTATTAAAACCAAAAATGCTTATGGTGTTAAGTTCAAAAGACTTTCTCCTGATGGCGAACAGGGTTTTCCTGGAAACTGTATCATAGAAATTATCTATCTGCTTGATAATAATAATAATCTTACATGTGCATATTCTGCTTTGACAGATAGAGCAACTCCAATAAATATTACAAATCATGCTTACTTTAATCTTGCAGGAAATGGAAATATTGGAGAACATACTTTACAGATGAACTCTACAAAGAGACTGGAAGTAAATCCAAAACTTATTCCAACCGGAAAGCTTCTGGACGTAAAGGGTACACCTTTCGATTTTACAAAAGAAAAGAAAATCGGAAAAGAAATAAAGGATGTTGCTCCTGGTTATGATCACTGCTACGTAACAGAAATGTATGATCCTTCAAATCCACAATGCGGACTTCCGCTTGATGATAAAGATCTTGTTGAATTCTGTACTGTAAAAGAACCAATAAAAGGTCATGAAATGTCTGTTTATACAAACATGGAAGGCTGTCAATTCTATACCGGCAACTTTATTAAAGGGGTTGTTGGAAAGAATGGAAAGGTCTATGATTCTCATGATGCCTTTTGTCTGGAAACCCAGTGCTTCCCGGATACACCGAACAAGGATAATTTCCCAACCTGTATCTTAAAACCTGGACAGGAAATGAAGGCTAAGACCATTTATTCATTTATATAGTAATTTTTTATTAAAATCGTCAGTTAATTAAGTTTTATTAAAAGTCTCCAATATTTTTTAATTGATAATCATCAATTTTCGGAGTAAAATATATTATTACACTTTGGATACAATTATGTGAGGTATTGTAATGGATGTACAATTACAGGAACTGATTGATAAAATCAAGAAGGATGGCGTAACTGCTGCAGAAAAAGAATCTGCAAAGATAATTGCCGATGCCAGCAAAAAGGCAGAAGCTATTATTAAAGACGCCGAAGAAAAGGCTGAGCAGATTAAGAAAGATGCAAAGGCCGAAACAAACCGCATGCAGAAGGCTAGTGACGAAGCCATCGTACAGGCTGGACGAAATATGCTCCTTTCATTTAAGGACTCTCTTGTTCAGGAACTGGACGGACTGATTCAAGCAGAAACAGCTAAGGCTCTTTCAAAAGATGCACTTAAAAAGCTTGTACCAGAAACAGTTAAACTCTGGGCTAAAAATTCAAATGCATCTGAACTTTCTGTTCTTTTGAATGAGAAAGATTTAAAAGCACTTGAATCGTCTTTAACAACTGCACTTAAATCAGAAATTAAAAAAGGTCTCGAAATCAAACCGGATAAGACTCTTACTGCCGGCTTTAGAATCGGTGTTAAAAACGGCGCTGCATTCTACGACTATTCAGCAGAAAGTCTTGCCGAAATGTTTGCCGCTTATCTTAATCCAAAGGTTGCAGGCCTCATGAAGGTTGCTGCGAAGGACGCAAAATAGTGGCATATTATTATCTGGTTTCACAGTTGCCAAACATCTCTAGTGGCGAAAGCAAAGCCAATCTTACTATGAACACAGTTCAGTTTCTGGAAGTTGCAGGCCGCTTTATATCGCCAAAGGAAAAGACTGTTCTTGAAGGACTTTCTTTAGTTCCTCCAATGGAACTTAGTTCTACAGGATCAAAATTCCTTGATGTCTGGTACGAAAAAGAAAGAAACCTGCGATGTGCACTTGCACAGATTCGTGCTCAAAAAATGAAGAAGGACAGCTTTCCGCTTCCAGCCGGTTGTACCGCAGACATTATTTCTGCAGCCCGCACTGCTGTTGGTATGGATAGCCCTCTTAGTGCCGAGCAGTTTCTTTATGAGTACAGGTTACGCCTGCTAGATGACTTGCGTCCACTGGATGCATTTTCTATTGATGCGGTGTACGCCTATGGCCTTAGACTTATGCTTGTTGAACGCATGCGCAAGTTCGAGGTCGAAAACGGTAAGACATCTTATCATGAGATTTACGATACGATTTTAAGTAATGAATGAGGTTGATTAATGACTGATACAAAAGCAAAAGTAGTCGGCATCAACGGAAACATGGTCACAATTGAATTTACAGGCTCTGTTTCCATGAATGAAGTAGGCTACGTTAATGTAGACGGAAAGAAGCTCCGTGGTGAAGTTATCCGTATTCGCGGTAACAAAGCCCAGATGCAGATTTTCGAAATGACACAGGGAATTAAGGCCGGTGACAAAGTAGATTTAGTCGGTGACCTTCTTTGTGCAGAATTGGGACCTGGTCTTCTTGGACAGACCTTTGATGGTTTGCAGAACCCGCTTCCACTCGTTGCAGAAAAAGCAGGCTTCTTCCTTGAACGCGGTGTTTATGTAGATTCTCTCCCACGCGATAAAGAATGGGAATGGACTCCGTCTGTAAAGGTTGGAGACAAGGTTCTTCGTGGTGACCCTATTGGTTCCGTACCGGAAGGATCTTTCACACACAAGATTCTTGTTCCATTTGATCTTCTTGGAATGTACACAGTAAAGAAGATTGAAAAGAAAGGAAAATTTACTATTGAAGATGTAATTTGTGTTGTAACAGACGAAAAGGGCAAAGACCACAAGCTCAAGATGGCATTCAAGTGGCCTGTAAAACGTGCCGTTGACTGTTATGCAGAGCGCCTTGCTCCAAGTGAACCAATGGTAACACAGGTTCGTCTTATTGATACATTCTATCCTGTTTCTAAGGGTGGTACCTATTGTATTCCAGGACCTTTTGGTGCAGGTAAGACAGTTTTGCAGCATACAACAAGCCGTAACGCAGACGTTGATATCGTAATCATCGCTGCTTGTGGTGAACGTGCCGGTGAAGTTGTAGAAACAATTAAAGAGTTCCCTGAACTTAAAGACCCTCGTACAGGTCGTTCTTTGATGGAAAGAACAATCATCATCTGTAACACCTCATCTATGCCGGTTGCTTCCCGCGAAGCATCTGTATACACCTCTGTTACACTTGCTGAATATTACCGCCAGATGGGACTTCACGTATTGCTCCTTGCAGACTCTACATCCCGCTGGGCACAGGCACTCCGTGAAATGTCCGGTCGTCTGGAAGAGATTCCTGGAGAAGAAGCTTTCCCGGCTTACCTTGAATCTTACATTGCAGCCTTCTATGAACGCGCTGGTATTGTAAAGCTCCGTGACGGAAACATTGGTTCTGTAACAATTGGTGGGACCGTTTCTCCTGCCGGTGGTAACTTTGAAGAGCCTGTAACTCAGGCAACTTTGAAGGTAGTAGGTGCCTTCCATGGACTTAGCCGTGAGAGGTCCGATGCCCGTAAATATCCTGCAATTGACCCTATTATTTCATGGTCTAAATATAAATCAGTTATCCGCGAAGACTGGGTAGCTTATGCACGCAAGGTATTCCTCAGCGGTGTAGAAGTAAACCAGATGATGAAGGTAGTAGGTGAAGAAGGTACAACAACCGAAGACTACATCGAATACCTCAAGAGCGAATTCCTTGATGCAGTTTATATGCAGCAGAACTCCTTTGATGAAATTGATGCGGCTGTAAGCGTTGAACGCCAGCGTTATGTATTTACCCGCGTTCTTAAGGTTCTTGGAGCAGACTTTGAGCTTGAAGACAAGGATACTGCCCGTAACTTCTTTAACCAGATGCGTCAGAAGTTCATCGACTGGAACTATTCATTGTGGAACAGCGACAAGTTCAAAAAGGCAGAAAAAGACATTGAAGCACACTTTGCTTCTGCCAAAGGCAAGGTTCGCGATGATGTAAAAGCAATGCTTAAGGATGGTGAATAATTATGAACAAAGTTTATAGTAAGATTGAATCCATCGTCGGAAGCGTTATCACTGTAAAGGCAGACAATGTTGCATACGGTGAGCTTGCCGAAATTGAAAC
>JAILBH010000041.1 GCA_024681195.1 Treponema sp. | reverse complement strand
TCTTTTTTCATGCCGGCAAGCTGCATCTTTTTGATATGGTCTTTTTTGTTGTAATAGGCATAAACTGCCCAGCCAACTGTATCATAAACAGCGCCTGGAGTAAGTGAATCAAACAAAAAGCCTGTTCCGTCTCCATTGGCTTCGTTATACTGCTGTACTGTATCTGCAAGTCCACCTGTACGTCTTACAATTGGTAAGGTTCCATAAAGCATTGAATACATCTGGTTTAGTCCGCATGGTTCATAACGACTTGGCATTAAGAAAAAGTCAGAACCTGCTTCTATGAGGTGGCTGAGACTTTCATCATATCCAATATAAGAGCGCAGATTTGGAAGCTTTGCCTGGAGTGAATTAATTTCATCTTCACACCATTTTTCACCGCTTCCAAGAATTGCAAACTGAACATCCATATTTGTACAAATTGAAAAAATTGAACCATAGGTTGGAGCAAAAACTTCTGCAATACCCTTCTGGTCGGCAAGTCTTGTTACAATTCCTATGAGCGGAACATCCGGCTTTACAGGAAGCCCCATTCTCTTTTGTAATTCTGCTTTACAAACAGCCTTTCCGGACAAATCTTTGGTATCAAAATTTTTTGGCAAAAGCTTGTCTTTTTTTGGATTCCAGGTTTCGAGATCACACCCATTTAAAACACCGCGGACACAATCACTGCGGACTCTTAAAAGTCCATCAAGTCCAAAGCCGCCTTCTACAGACTGCATTTCTCCTGCATAAGTTGGAGAAACTGTTGTAATCATATCTGCACAGGAGATTGCTGACTGCATAAGATTTATACTACCGTTTCTTTCAAGACCGGCTCCATAATAAAGCTTCCAGTCAATTCCAAGAGCCGGGAAAGAGCTTTCGGGATACCAGCCCTGATAACCAAGATTATGAATTGTAAATACACTTGCAGTATGCGCAAAGTAGCCGTTACGGCAAACATGTTTAAGAAGAACAGGAACGAGTGCGCAGAACCAGTCATGTGCATGCATAATATCCGGGTACCAGCCAAGAAAGCGACAGAGCTGGAAAGCTCCATGACACAAAACAGCTGAACGATAAGGGTTATCATGAAAATCCGGTTCAGCTTTTGTTCCGTAGATTCCGTCACGTCCAAAAGCCTGTTCGTGATCTATAAAATAAACAGGTACATCACTTCCCGGTAAATCTGCCTTATAAAACTTTACCCAGGTTTCTATTTGTCCAGCAGCAACTGCTACAGGTTCTTCAATAGGTGTAAGCTTTGCGCGGTCAATTTTATAAAAACGTGGCATTACAATTTTTACATCGTGTCCCTGCTTACGTAAAGCAATAGCAAGAGCACTAACTGCATCTGCAAGACCGCCGGTTTTTGCAAAAGGAACTGTTTCTGAGGTTACCATTAAAATTTTCATTTTGATTCTCCATGTGTTGCCTTATAAAAAGCTTCTCTACTATTAAGAATTGTCTGTTCCGAACAACAGTAAGCTATGCGGAACCAGCCCTTGCCGCCAAAGGCAGAGCCCGGGGCACAAAGGATGTTGTAATCTTTAAGATGATTTGTAAATGCAAGATCATCATCATTCCAGCCGTCCGGTACTTTTACAAAAAGATAAAATGCTCCTTCCGGCATGGCATATTCAAGGCCTGCATAATCCATAATTTCTACAATTTCATTACGGCGTTTTTCATAAAGTGAATAATCGCATTCACAATCCCAGCTTTTGGCAATTACCTTCTGGAAAAAGGCAGGAGCGTTTACATAACCAAGTATTCTGGTTGCAAAAATTGCAGCCGCAATAAAATCCTTTTGTTCCGGGCAGGCAGGATTTACTGCAATATAACCTATTCTTTCACCCGGTACACTAAGATTTTTTGCAAAGCTTGTTACAATTACCGAATATTCATATTTTGGGAAAGAAGAGGCTACTTTTTTTCCGCCATAAGTAATTGCACGATATGGTTCATCGCAGATAAGATATGGAAAACGTCCTGATTTTTGTGCATGTGCTTTAAGAACATCTGCCAATTGCTGCAATTCTTCATCACTATAGATTCTTCCACTTGGATTATTAGGAGAATTTATTATGACAGCAGCAGTTTTTTCGTTTAATGCAGCTTTAATTGCCTCGGGATCAAGTCCAAAGTCTGCTTTTGTAGACACTCTGATAATTTCTCCACCATGATTATGAATGTAATGATCATATTCTGTAAAATAAGGACAAGGAACTATTACTTCATCTCCCGGATTTAAGAGAGCTTTTAGGGTTGCATTCAGCGCACCTGCTGCACCTACAGCCATTATAACGCATTCTTTTGGTACAGGAATTCCCTGTTCTTTTGAAGTTTTATCGGCCATAGCCTGTCGTGCAAAAGGATAACCTGCATTTGGCATATAACCATGACAATTAGGAGAAGTATCTTTTGCATATTCTTGAATTGCTTCTATAACTTTTTGAGGAGGATCCAGATCCGGATTTCCAAGACTAAAATCATAGACTTTATCGGCCCCATATTTTTCTTTAAGGAGGGCGCCTTCTTCAAACATTTTGCGGATTACACCTGCTGTTGGACTTTTTACTAAAGAATCTATTTGTTTCGAAATCATGATTATATTATATCACATTTAATTAAAGTTTGAAACAAATATCACTTTAAGGTGTTTATTGAATAGAACATTATTTTTAATTATAATGGAGGTATGTACAAAATGAAAAGATTTTGCAGAAATATGATATTTATTCTTTGTTTTGGGATTTTTGCTCAGAACTTGTTTTGTACTGAATTATTTAACAATAAACTTACTGCAGAAGAAAAAGCTGTTCTTGATAAGGGAGAGGTTTTAATTAAAAATATAGCATATCCCAAAAACATGAGCATCAGTAAAGGATATAACTCAACAATCGATACTGTTATTGATGAAATTAAAGCCTTAAATCCTAAATATCTTGCAGAAATAATCCAGATTAAGCCTTATGAGGGAAATGAAAACCTTCCGGAAGTTTTGGAAGAACTGCTTTATAATGTTTCTGATTATGTTGGTATTCCTTACTGGTCAGAACGTAATAAAAGATATTATGATTTGTATGATTCTGCTACAATCACAAATGAAAAGATTTTAAGCCAGACTACATCTATGAGCAATAAAGAGCTTAGTGTTACTTTCGAAATGGAGCCGTTTGGCACTGTTTATGAAACTATCCTGCTCTCAAGAACTCCTTCTTCGGTTTATTATTCTTCAATAAACTTAAATAAACTCCGCTACAAAGATGAATTTGACTGTGTATGGCCTAGAAAGCTCAAGATTTGTATTGTATTAATCCGTTATGGAGACAAATGGCTTTTATATGGAATTGGCGGTGTAAATGCTCCGCGAATTCCATTTTTTACAGAAAGAATTGAGACATCATTCATCAACAGAATTAAAACATTCTGTAATTTTATATTTACAAAATTTTAATTTGGAGACAAAGAAAAATGATTTGGCTTATCGGATGTAAAGGAATGCTCGGAAGCGAGGTTGGAAGACAGCTTGACGAGATTAAAGCACATTGGATTGGAACAGATAAGGAAGTTGATATCACAGATCCTCAGGCATTAATGGCTTTTGAAAAATCTGTTGAAACTTCATCATATCTGGATGCTTCCAACACCGATAAGCATATCAAATGGATTATTAACTGCTCGGCTTATACAAATGTAGATAAAGCAGAAGAAGATGTTGAACTTGCCAATAAACTGAACAATGAAGGTGCTTTAAATATTGCCCGCACCGCCCGTTCTATTGGTGCAAAGCTTATTCATATTTCGACTGATTATGTTTTTAATGGTCAGGGAAAATCTCCATATACAGAAGATATGGAAAAAGAACCTCTAGGTGTTTACGGCAAAACCAAGGCTTTAGGTGAAGATGCAATTCAAAAAGAAATGACTCAATATTATATTCTTCGTACCGCCTGGCTTTATGGTTATGATGGTAAGAATTTTGTATACACAATGACAAAACTCATGAACAGCCACGACCAGATTCGTGTTGTAAATGATCAGAGAGGTACTCCAACCTGTGCAATTGACCTTGCTTCGATTATCTTAAAAATCATAGAAAAGTCTGATAATGCTACAGAAGCTTTTGGACGTCATAGTGCTCCAACCCCAGGAATCTATCATTTTACAAATGGCGGAGAAACAACATGGTTTGATTTTGCTAAAGAAATCTATAAGCTCGGTCAGAAATATGAAAGGATTACACATAATTGTACTGTAAATCCTTGTACAACAGAAGAATACGGAGCAAATGTTCAGCGCCCGGCCTACTCCGTTTTAAGTAAAGATAAAATCTGTAAAGAGCTTAAGATAAAGCTTCCGGACTGGAAAGTTTCTTTGGAAAAATTTATTAAAGGTGATAGATTTAAAAGCGAGTAAAATATGAAAAAATCTCTTTTTATTGTTATAGCATTTTCTTTATTAGTTATAACTCCTGCATTTTCTCAGGATGTATTAAAAAGTACCGAAGAAGAATATTACGATTTTCTTAGTCTCTTAAGAATTGCAGAGCGCCCTACTCTTGGTTACAGAACTTTAAGTGACAGTGTCTGGAATATTGATGAAGAAACAGACCACATCTGGAGCGACAACAATCTTGG
This sequence comes from Treponema sp., assembly GCA_024681195.1. Taxonomy (GTDB): domain Bacteria; phylum Spirochaetota; class Spirochaetia; order Treponematales; family Treponemataceae; genus Treponema_D. Next base: position 118 of record JAILBH010000041.1, on the reverse strand, counting down.
AACAACTAAAATCATCTGGCAAAACTCCACCCCCGCCAACAACTGGTTTACAAACGGACTTTTCCAGGGAGTAAAGTATAAAATTTTTGGACCTGACTGGTATAACAGCTACAACTCC
>JAILBH010000173.1 GCA_024681195.1 Treponema sp. | reverse complement strand
TCACGAACACGCTGAAGAATGTCTGTTGTTTCACCAAGATAACCTTCTGTTGTCTGAATGAAAGAAACAGCATTAGTGATGTTCTTACTAGCCTGGTTAAGTCCGCGGATTTGGCTGCGCATCTTTTCTGATACAGCAAGTCCTGATGCATCGTCTCCGGCGCGATTGATGCGTTCACCAGATGAGAGTTTCTCCATATTCTTCATGATTGAATCATTAGAAATGTTCAATACACGATCAGTATAGAGCGAACTCATATTGTGATTAATAATCATAGTTGTGCCCTCCATGTTTACTTAAAATAAAAACGTCTTGTTTTTATCCTGCAGGTGAAGGCTAATCTGGTTCTGCGCCCCCAGCTTAGTTTCAGACCTGTTCAGCAGGAACAGCAGGCCCTTTATGTTTTAGAACCTTCTGTTTCTGCTGTCACCTTGCCGACATGACAGCACTATTTTCAAAGAACTATATGCACTGAATTTACATATATTGTACAATATTATTGGTGTTTTGTTAAGAAAAATAATAAAGAAAATTAAACACCGTGCAACCTGGTCTGTTTGGGATAACCCATAACAGATTCAGGCATTGTACACTAAGAACCATAGGGGAGGGCAGCGGCCCCATTAAGAAACCGCTGCTATATATCCTCTATCACAACAATTAGCGCAAGAGACTAAGAACAGTCTGGCTCTGGGTGTTAGCCTGAGCGAGCATAGCAGTTCCAGCCTGCTGCAGTACTGAATTCTTTGTGAATTCTACCATCTGAGAAGCCATGTCAGCATCACGGATACGTGATTCTGAAGCCTGGAGGTTCTCAGCAGAAATATCAAGACCCTTTACTGTAAGGTCAAGACGGTTCTGGTATGCACCAAGGTCTGCACGCTGTTTGTTGATCTTCTTGAGTGCTTCATCGATTGTACCGATTGCACGGTTGGCTTCCTCAGGTGTAGCAATAGAAAGCTTAGCTTCTGTTCCGATTTCGCGGATGCCAAGAGCCATAGCAGACATAGTACCGATAAATACCTGAGTTCTCTGATCCATGTTAGCACCAATATGGAACCACATAGATGCAGTTACAACATTCTCACCGGTAGGTCTAGCGAAACGTCCAGTAAGCATGTTCATACCATTGAACTGAGCTGAACTTGCAATGCGGTCTACTTCAGAAACAAGAGCAGAAACTTCTACCTGGATCTGCATGCGGTCTTCATCGGAATAAATTCCGTTAGATGACTGAACAGCAAGTTCACGGATACGCTGCATAAGGTCAGTTGTTTCCTGGAGGTAACCCTCTGTTGTCTGGATAAAGCTGATACCATTCTGTGCGTTCTGAGAAGCCTGATTCAAGCCTCTAATCTGGCTGCGCATTTTTTCTGATACTGCAAGGCCTGAAGCATCATCACCGGCACGGTTAATACGTAAACCTGAAGATAATTTCTCCATATCCTTGTTGAGACTGAGCCCGGTTACACCAAGCTGACGATTGGCAAACATTGCCGACATGTTGTGATTAATAACCATAGTATTCCTCCTTGGAATATGTAGCAGAAGAATCCTTTCTTCTGGTAGAAAAGATGCAAAAATGTGCAAATGTTTACAAGGCTACATCTACACATCTTTGCTTAAACCGACCTGAATGCTGCTTCTACGAAGTCGAAACACCCATGGCGGTTCATATAAATTTTCGTCAGCATTAGAAAAAAACTTTAGAGAAAATTTTAAAAAAAATTAAAAATTTTAAAGAATTATTATAGTTTATCTATTATCCCTTTTATTGCCCTTACAGCTTTACCACGATGTGATATGGCATTTTTTTCGACTGCACTTATCTGAGCGACAGTTTTGCCGTTTTGTGGGAGAAAAACTATAGGATCATAGCCAAAACCACCTGTTCCGGCTTGATTTTTGATATCGTCTATGAGAGTTCCTTCAAAGGTTTCCTGAGCTATAAAAATTCTGTCTGGTCCGGCATATAATACCATAGCACAGGTGTAATGGCAGGAGCGGTGACCGTTAAGATATGGAGCTTTAGGAAGGTTTCCTTTTTTAATTGCATCATTAAGTTCCTGGATAAGGAAAATGTTTTGTTCTTCCTGGGATATTTTAGTTCCATTTTTCTTGCCGCGCGGATATTTTGGACCTGCGTAGCGTGAAGAATAAATACCAGGTGATCCTCCCAGCGCGTCAACACAGATACCTGAGTCATCCGCAATCACCGGATAGTGTACTATATCATATAAAGCCTTAGCTTTAATCAAGCTGTTTTCGTAGAATGTAGTTCCAGTTTCTTCTGGATTAAATTCAATTCCTTCATCAGATGGAATTACAATTAAATGGTTTGGCAAAAGTTCAACCATTTCTTTTTTCTTATTCTTGTTATTTGTAGCTAAATAAATCTTCATAGTGACATAATACAGAGAAGTAGAATAAAAATCAAACTTTTGACAGGTCTAAACCAATTTTTCTTGCTAATGTCTGATAATAAGTAACCTGTCTTGCACTGATTCCAAGTACCTGTGCAATAAGTTTTGTAGTGGGACGAATGTGAATCTTACCTTTAGCCATTTGATAATTTAAAATATGCCAGGTTTTGGTGTTTTTAACATATTTTTTGTTTAGTGAATCATTAATGTATTCCGGATTCATCTTATTATCTTTGTTCCAGTCAATCTGACTTTTTAATTTTTTGTGCTGAAAATAAGCTCTGTTCCGTCTCTGCTCAATAATTTCTTTGTGTGCTATGCGTTCGGCCATTCCATCTTTTATCTCCTGAATAATTGTCTCAAGTTTTACTTTATCTATATTAAACCATATAGAAATTGTGTTTATCTGTTCTTCCGTAATATAAAAGGCAGATTTTAAGGCCAGCACCATTACCATATTTTGTACTACTCTTGGAGAATAAGCTTTAAGCTTTTCCTGTATTTCGGGTGGAATATTAATCAGATTTTTGTTTTGTACTTCTTTAATATGATAAGTATCTGTTTTACAGGCAATTTGAAAATCCTTGTATGAAATTGGTGTAAATCTGTAAGGTATTTTGGGCTTTTCAAATTCTTCAAATTTAATCTGCTGGTAAGCCTGCATTCTTTCTTCGTAACTTGTTATACTTTCGCACATATTATGATGTTCAATAGCATTGCTTATAGTTTTTTTCTTCACAAGCGAGCTGCAGATATTCCTTATAAGACAAAAGGAGTACGAAAAGAAGGTTCCCTGATTTACATCAAAGGAATCAAGCGACCGTTCTGCACGTTCTAAAAATGCAATAAAGAATTCACTTTGAAGATCTTCATCGTATTTTTGCAAACCATACAAAGACTTGTTTTGAGCAATAAAAACAGCAAGCTTTTTTACAGCCTCTGTACGTGACAACCTTCCCGAATTAATTTGTTCAGGAATTTTTTCGATTTGTTCTCTTGTCATAAATACCTCCTGATTGAATTTATGTGAGATATTTAATTATTTATTAAAAGAGACCAATGCCGCAAGGCTTGATATAGAAGATTAGATGAAATTTGCTACATAATACGTGCAAATTCTTTTACAATTGCAGGAATCAGGGTATCAATCCGGCCTTCTGTGCTCATTCCCGATGCGTTTTTATGTCCGCCGCCGCCAAATTTGGATGCAACAACAGAAACATCTATGTCATCCAAAGAACGGAACCCTCCGGTACATGTTGTAGGGGAATCCTGTCTTATGAAAACTGCAGCTTTTGTTTCTTTTGAAGAAAGTAAAAGCTGATATAGTGCATCTGAATCGCGGCCTTCGGAACCAAGCTTGTGTGTGTCTTCAAGAGTTTCGTAAGTAATGATTAATTTGCCGTTCAGATAACGTTCTGCGCGGTTTAAAAGAACTCCTAAAAGCTTTCTTGTAGACCATGGTTTACCATTGTTTATTTCGTTGTAGATTTTGCGTGGATCAGCACCGTCAGCTGTTAGTCTTGAAACAGCAAGGAAAACGTCACTTGTGGTTTGTGAGGAATTCAAAAAACGGAAGAAACCAGTATCTGTACAGATTCCAAAAAATAGAATTTCGGCAAGAGCTTTTGGAACTGGTCCTATAATGCTTTCGTAAAAAAGCTGAATCAGATAGGCTGCTGCCGGAGCATTTGCGTTTATATATCCTTTTGCATTTGGCGGAAGATCTGAAGTTTTGTGGTGATCAATAATAAAGGTATCAATATCTTTAAAGTCAAAATCAAGGTCACCAAGACGTTTAATTTCTGAACAGTCGGTTATAAAAAGACCTGTTGATTTGCGTTCAGCTTCATCCAGAAAGTCAATTTTATCTGTAAATTTTTTCTGATATTTAATAATTTCGTTTCTTTTGAACGGACCTGCAGAGATAAGCTGATATGGTTTATTAAAATGGTCTATAATAGCAGAAAGACCCAGACAGGAGGCAATACAATCCCCATCAGGTTCCTTATGCCCTATAATCAAAAAGAATTTATGTTTTTCAATAAAATCCTTAAGTTCGTCTGAGTCTTTTTGTGTAAGAATACTCATATTTTAGATGTCTAATTCTTCGAGAGTGTCTTTGTCAATGTTGTCAATCTTTTTATCGCTGGTTACAACACCCCAGAGCTTATTATTCTTTTTCATAGGGATAGTAAGGATTACGCGATGGAAATTATCTGCTTTCTTAACAACAGTTATAAAAGATGCATCAGGGTTAGTGATGTTGCGGAATTTAAGCTTTCTTGGCTGTTCCTTTGAGAAGGTTGTCCATGATTTAGGAATTACAACAGAAGCTGTTCCTGCATATTTTTTCTGATAGATAACTACATAATATTCTTTGGCTTCCAAAACCTTAAGTACAGGAGCTGTTACGTAAGAAATGTCACTCCATTTTGATTCATCCTTTGGATGTGAAAGATCCTGATTTTGTGCAAATGCAGCACATGTAAAGATACTTGCCAGAACGGCGATTAAGAATATTTTCTTCATAAAAAAGACTCCTTTAATTGTCCTTCAATTATAAACCGTTTTTTTTATTTTAACAACTATATTTTTAAAATAAAAAAGTCTGCTCCAGAAGGAACAGACTATATAGGGACAATAGGACTCGGACCTATGACCGCACGGATATGAGCCGTGTGCTCTACCAACTGAGCTATATCCCCATGCAATGTTTGAATAGTATATGAAAAAAAAATATGTGTCAATATGCACATATAAAATAAATTTATTTGAAAAAAATGCTCCCAGGCGCCTTGTGTATTTGCGAAACCGGCGGTTCACCGCCTACGCGCTGAAGTGCCTTGTAATTATATACATGGCCGCTTTGCGGCCGCACTTCAGAGCGTTTTCGAAATCCACAAGTCGCCTTCGCGCATTTTTTTAGATGAATTTTATTAGCGTAAATTGGCACCGGGGATTAATTTTTTTGCATATTCTATTAAGTCGCTGGCTTCCTGGTCGGTGTAGGGGTAGATTTCATTATAGGATGGGTCGATGCAGTTTTTGTTCATAAACTGGGCAAACTGCCAGCTGGCGTCTTTGGGCAAAACTGCGGCCATGGCATCGATGTCTTCTTTCTGGACAAGCGGTGGGACCAGGACTGTTCGCCATTCACGTTTGTCGGCGGGGTAGGAGGCTACTAATTTTGCGGTTCTTGATACTACATGTTCAAAGTGTTCTTTGTTTCCGTAAAAGTTACTGAAGGCGGGGCAAATAATTTGTGCGTATCTGGAAGGTGTGGTCTTTATGTCCATGGCTATAAAGTCGGGACGCAGTTCGGGGTTATCCAAAAAGGCTTCCAGTTCGTCGGGAAGTGTGCCGTTGGTGTCCAGTTTTATCTGGTAACCAAGTTCGCGGGCTTTACGAATAATAAGAGGTGTGTAAGGATTAATCAATGGTTCTCCGCCGCTTATTGTAAGACCTTTAAGGATGCCCTGTCGTTTTTCAAGGTGATCAAAAAGTTCCTGCACTGTATTCAGCGGCTGAGTGCCGTCATCTTTACCAAGGACAAGACCTACATTGTAGCAGTAGGGGCAGCGGAGATTGCATCCTTTTAGAAAAAAAGAACCTGCCAGTAGGCCCGGGTAATCAACACAAGTTGTCTTTACCAGAACTCCGGCAGGTTTGTCTAAGGGTAGTGTTGACATGATTTATGCTGTAACTGCTACCTTGTTGAATACTGCCTCAAGTTCTTCAACGTTGTGGCAGCGTGCGGTTTCTACACCGGCATTGTTATAGAAAATTACAGTTGGAGCTGCAAATACTCCTTTGTTTCCGGCTTCTGCAAGTCCTTCTTCTGAATCTACATCAATGTTGCGTCCAGGAATTTCTACATTTGCCATGAATGCTTTTACAGGAGGACAGTTTGGACATGTCTTTCTTGTATACATTTCATAAGTAGCGGCTTCTGTATTCATTACAGGGTGCTCTTCGGTTTTATTCATTTTTGCAGGTGCAGTTCTAACACATGGTTCGTCTGCAGCTGTTATATCGTATTCCTTGCTTGCTTCAAGGGTGAACATCTTTCTCTGGTCAAACTCATCGCGCTTACCTTTGTTCCAGTGCTTTACTGCTCGGTAGTAACCAACGATGCGGGCGTATACTTCTGTTTCGCTTCCGTGTACGTCTTTAAGTTCGGCCTTTGTTTCTGCAATTTCTTTTTCAATCTGTTCGATAGTTCTTGCTTCCATACTTTTATCTCCTCCCAATTTTCATATAAAGTTTTATTTTGTAATTATTACAACTTTATATTTATTCCACCTACACTAAATATAGTGTAGTTTTACCATATTGTCAACATGTTTGACACTAAAATTCTCGGAACAAGCTGCAAAATTCTTTAATATATAATTAAATTATTTTGCAGATGCTGCAAGGATCTTCTCCTTTTCCAATTCCAGTGCCTTAAGCTTTTCTTTAAGAGCCTTTTCTTTTTCTGCCTTACACTTAGGACATTCAAACTGCTGGCCGGTCAAGTAACCGTGTACCTTACAGATTGAATATGTTGGCGAAATTGTAAAGAATGGAATTCTATATTTGTGAGAAATAGTGCGTACTAAATCTGCACAACTCTTCCAGTCCTTGAGTGCTTCGCCCATGTATACGTGGAACATTGTACCGCCGGTATACTTTGTCTGCAGTGCTTCCTGGTGATCCAGTGCTTCGAATACATCTGCTGTGTAATCAACAGGGAGTTGTGAAGAGTTGGTATAGAATGGTTCATTAGTTCCGCTTGTAATGATATCAGGGAACTGTTCCTTGTCATGGCGTGCAAGTCTATATGAAGTTGACTCTGCAGGTGTTGCTTCCAGGTTAAAGAGGTCTCCTGTCTGCTCCTGATAATCCTGCATCTTTTCGCGCATATGTGTAAGTACCTTTTCGGCAAAGGCCTTTCCTTTTGCATCAGAAATATCTACGCCAAGGAAGTTTAAGCAGCATTCATTCATACCGCAAAGACCGATTGTATTAAAGTGGTTTGTGAGTGTCTTAAGATAGCGACGGGTATAAGGGAAAAGTCCGCCATCATAAAGCTTCTGAATAACCTTGCGTTTGATACAAAGGCTTTCTTTTGCAAGATCCATAAGATAATCAAGTCTCTTAAAGAATTCTTCCTCGTTCTTAGCAAGGTATGCAATCTGCGGCAGGTTGATAGTTACTACACCGATTGAACCTGTGAATTCGTCTGCACCAAAAAGACCACCACCACGACGGCGGAGTTCACGCTTGTCGAGCTGGAGACGGCAGCACATAGAACGAACATCGCTTGGGTTAAGATCAGAGTTTACAAAGTTCTGGAAGTTTGGAGTACCGTACTGAGCTGTCATTGTAAACAGAAGCTTTGCGTTTTCTGAATTCCAGTCAAAGTCGCGTGTGATGTTGTAAGTTGGAATAGGGTAGGCAAAACCGCGGCCTTCTGCATCACCTTCGATCATAAGTTCAATGAATACTTTGTTGATCATATCCATTTCTTTCTGACAGTCGCCGTAAGTATAATCCTGTTCCTTTCCACCTACGATAGCTTTTTTATCTTTAAGGTCATCGGGACATACCCAGTCAAGAGTGATGTTTGTAAATGGAGCCTGTGAACCCCAGCGGCTTGGTGTGTTTACACCGTAAATGTAGCTCTGGATGCACTGGCGAACCTGTTTTTCGGTAAGATGGTCTGCACGGATAAATGGTGCAAGGTATGTGTCGAATGAAGAGAAAGCCTGAGCACCTGCCCATTCGTTCTGCATGATTCCAAGGAAGTTTACAATCTGATTAACAAGTGTAGAAAGGTGAGTTGCCGGTGTTGAAGTAATTTTATCTGGAACACCACCAAGTCCTTCTGCAATAAGCTGGCGAAGAGACCAACCTGCACAGTAGCCAGAGAACATTGAAAGGTCATGAATGTGGAAGGCTGCTGTTTTGTGAGCTTCTGCAATTTCCTTGGAATAAATATTGTTGAGCCAGTAGTTGGCTGTGATTGTACCTGAGTTGTGGAGAATGAGTCCTCCAAGCGAAAAGTTTACGTTTGCGTTTTCGTTTACGCGCCAGTCGCTCTGTCCAAGGTATCCGTCCATTGTCTTGTTGATGTCTACCATGAGGTTTTTAGCATCACGTACTGCTTCGTGGCGGGCACGATAAAGAATGTAAGCCTTAGCTACTTCTACTTCGTTTGCTTCGATGAGTACGCTTTCTACGATATCCTGGATTTCTTCGATTGCAGGAATGGAGTGTGCACGTGCTCCTGCAAGCTGAAGACGAAGTTTTTCTTCAACGTTGTCGGTAAGAGCAGAAGCTCTATCCGGATCCTTACGTTTTTCTACTGCTTCAATTGCCTTGTTAATAGCTGTTTCGATCTTAGATCTGTCGTAATCAGCTATCTCGCCTGAACGCTTTACTACCGATTTAATAAAGCCCTTAGTCTCTGAGTCGGAACTGGATCCTAAGAAATTTCTCCATTCCGGAAAGATTGACTGTTCACTCATTTACTTTTCCCCTCTTGTGCCTGTCTGGGCACCCCGTTTATCTATATTTTTGACTTCTGTAATAAATTCATCAAGGTTTTCAAAGTGACGGTACACAGATGCAAACCTGATGTATGCAACTTTATCGATGCTGTAAAGCTTTTCCAGCACGAGTTCACCTAATTCAGCTGTGGAGATTTCGCGGGCTTCTTTTCCGATTTTAATAGCCTGGTCTTCAATATCATTAGATATCTGTTCTACCATTGCTGTCGGAATAGGACGTTTTTCGAGGGCGCGGTCAATTCCTTTTTCAAGTTTTACCATGTCAAAGGGTTGTCTGCGGCCGTCTCTTTTTACGACCATAAAAGGCTTTTCGTCTATGCGTTCATAACTTGTGAAACGATAACCACAGTCGAGACACTCTCTCCTGCGGCGGATGCTTTCCCCGTGCATCATGGTTCTTGATTCAAGAACCTTGTCTTCTAAACTCCCACAATATGGACAACGCATTAAAATATCCTTTTTTGAATTAGTTTTATATATAGTGTTGTTTTAACATAATATAACACTAGATATGATAAAACAAGTGAATTTTACAAAATTTCGACATTTTTTTTAAAACTTTTTTCCTTGACAAATCAGGTATTCTATGCTTATGCCAAAAAAAAGAAAGAAAAACCAACTTTAAATAAATTTATCTGAAAAATCGTTATGCGCGAGCGAAAACGCGGCTGCAAACTGTTTCTATGCTTGCCGAGCGAAGCGAGAATAATCCTTTCCCAGCAAGCATAGCTGACAGTTTGACAGACGCGTTACAGCGGGAGCATAACGATTTTTCCCCATGATTTCATTTTTTTAGGTTTTTATTTCTTATTTTTTTGTCTTTTTTCCTTTTTTTGAGCACAATCGGTTTTTTACGCTCAGAACGTATGTAATCATCCGTAACAAACGTACAAACCATCATAATACAGACAACTACAAAGATTACAAGACAGGAATATGGCAGCCAGTTTCCAAAACGTGCATATGGTGTAATTACACGCTTATAAACAGGCACATCATAGGCCAGAGAAGATTCTTCAAATAAAGGCTGATCAGCCAGAACATCTCCATTAGGAGAAATTACAACAGAATAACCCGCATTTGCAGAGCGGACTAAGGTAGTCCTGTATTCAATTGCCCTGTAAGAAGCAATAAAGAAGTGCTGGAATTCGCTTGATTTCTTTAAAGACCATGAATCATCAGTTAAATTTATAAAAAGTTCGGCTCCGTTTAAGAAAAGAGGTCTTATTACATCTGTAAAAGAATCATCAAAGCATATAGGAGTGGCTATTCTGACAAGTGGCTGTTCATATCTTTGAGCAATTTCATAAGGGATAGAAATATTTATATTATTTACCCTTGGAGTAGTCTCTTTATCATAATATGAGCATGGAATTTCAAAATATGTAAGCTGATTTCCCTGTGTCCAGCCTGCAGAAATTCCCACAACTTTTTTGAAGATCTTTCTTATAACAGGATTATCAATGCCTGGAATTGATTCTGCAAACGGTACAAGGTGAAGTTTACCGTAATATCCGCGGAAATTTGCATCTCCATCAAACATTGCGGTTATATTATAATACTTTTTTATTGGTTCTTTATCCGGATCATTTTCATCATATATGAATTCATTATAGATTCCCCCGGTTAAAAGCGGAGTATTATTCCTGTTTACAAAGTCAATAAATGGTTCATTGTAAGGTACCCAGCTGTAATAATCATAGGCTTCAGGAAAATGTGAAAGAAGCGAGCCTTCACTCCAGACAATGAGCTGAGGTTTTTTGTCCAGTTTTCTAAGTTCGTCAAGCTTTTTCTGCGTAAGTTTTTGAGAAGTTTCTATAGTTTCTTCTTCAACTCCTGCATCCCATGGATTTGAATTCTGCTGAACCATTACGGTAGTAAGCACCTTATCGGGGATTCTTTGTTTTGTATATTCATAATTTCCCCAGAAAAGTGTTATTACAAACAGAATTATAAAGACTTTTGCTGCATTAATTGTATTAAAAAAGCAGTCTAAGCGTTGTCTTTTGGGCAGTTTTAAGCAAAGGTAAAAATCAAGTGCGGCCTGTGCAACAATACAATCAAACATTACCGTTAAAAAAGTAAGACCGTAGGTTCCTGTTATTGCTGCTAACTGTGTAAAAGAATGCCATCTGTACATTGCAGAAGAGATTGTTCCCCACGGATATCCTAAAAATCCTGAAGATTTTACCCATTCGTAAAGGGTGTAAAGTGCAGAAAAATAAAGGATTCGGAAGGCAGAATCTTCATAAAAAGGCTTTATGATAGATCTTAAGCTTAATTCACTGCGTTCTTTTCGGGAAAAAGGCACATAAAGGAATAGAGCCATTATTCCGCCGATACAGGCTGTTCCAAGAGCAGAAGCTCCAAGTGTAAAGATTGCAAAATCCTTAAAGTAAGCAAGCCAGAAGCTTGAACAAAGATGGGTGGTAATTGTCTGAATAAAGCCCATCCAGAAGGCCTGTTTATAATTTTTTGAATTTTTTATGGCAAAATAATATGGTATTATGGATATAAAGGCATAAAAAGGGTTCCCGAGCAGAAAAAGCTCGTTTGGAATGCCTAATGTAAGCAGGAGTCCGGAAAAAACTGAATAAAAAACTTGTAAAATCAATGTCATTATTTTATAATTGTATAAGTTTTTTTATAGTCATTTTGAATATAACGTGCTTATTTAAAAAATGCAACAAATAAAGAATAAAAAGGTGTGGGGGAATTAAAAAGTGAAAGCATTAAACGACGCTCATTATAACGAGTATGAAGCTAAGCCAGATATAGTTGTAAAAGCGCCCGGCAGATTTCATCTTATTGGCGAGCATTCCTGGTTCTTTAAAGATAAAACCCTTTCTATGGCAGTAAACCTGCCTGTATATGTAGCAATTTCTAAAAGAAAAGATACTTCGCTTAAATTTTATTTTCATCAGCTTAATGAAAGAAAAAAGGCCTCTGTTCAACTTTTAAAATTCAAAAAAGAAGACAGATGGGCAAATGCTGTAAAGGCTGTTATATATGGATTTAATACCAGCGGCTATGAACTTAGTGGTATGAATATAACCATATACAGCGAAATCCTTCCTTCTGCAGGCTTTGGAATTACAACTGCAATAAAATGTGCTGTGGCTCTTGCCGTAAAGGAATTATTTGGTTTTGAATGCAATGAAAATCAGCTGTTGATGATTCTTGAAAAAGCAAACAGACGCTTCCTTCAGATTAATAACTATATTGCAGATAACTACGCAGCTTTGTTTGCCAAGCAGGGAACTCTTATCATAACAGATCATAATAAAACTACCTGGGATTATGTTCCTTACAACTTTGAAGATAAAAAAATATTCCTTATAGATGCAAAAGTTCCGCGTATTACAGTTTGGGATGAAGAAACCTTGTTTGAACCGCAGAATGCATTGCTTTTGGGAGACCTTCGTGAACGCAGAAACAATGTTTATGGCGGCTGGCAGTATATCAGTAATGTAACAGACATAAATGAAGAGCTTTCTGTTGTAAGTGAAGATATACGAAGAAAGCTTTTGTGTATTATGCGTGAACATAATGACGTGATAGAAGCCCGTGAAGGCCTGGAAAAAACTGATTTCTTTAAGTTTGCACGTGCCGTAAACCATAGTCATGAAAGTATGCGTGATATGTATGAGATTTCGTGTCCGGAAATTGACTGGATCCTTAAAAGAGTCGGAGAACTGGAGCCTAATCTGGAGATGATAACCAATCAGGTTTCCTGTGGACGAATTACGGGAAAAGGTTTTGGCCGCTGTCTTTATGCAATTATCCGCGAAAGTGATGTAGAAAAATTCAAGGCTAAGCTCGTTGAGTTTGAAAAAATCTTCCAGTACCATACAGAATGCTACGAAGTAACGCCGTCGGAAGGTGCTTGTGTAGTAAGGGATTAAATATGAATCTGCTGCTTACAAATGACGATGGATTCACTGCTGAAGGCATAAATATTCTTGCCCGAAGGTTAGCTGTGGACAATAATGTATATATTATAGCACCTGATTCAAACCGCTCGGCTGTATCTCAACACATTACATTAACGCAGCCGCTTAATCTTATTAGAGTTGCTGATAATATTTATTCCTGTTCCGGTTATCCTGTAGATTGTGTTACGGTAGGTATTCAAAGCTCGCTTCTGGGTGTAAAAATTGATGGAATTGTTTCTGGAATAAACTGCGGCGCCAATATGGGTACGGATATCCTTTATTCGGGAACTTGTGCCGCTGCAAGACAGAGTGTTTTGAACGGGATTCCATCAATAGCCGTAAGCGTAGAGTTTATAAATCCTAAAAACAGGAAGAACGAAAAGCTTAAATACGATGCTGTTGCAGATTTTGTTGCAAAAAATCTTAAAAAACTGTTTACTCTTGCAAAAACAGAGCCGCCACGGGCTTTTGTAAATATTAATGCGCTTTCTTTAGATTCTTATAAGGGAGCAAAAATCTGTAAGGATTTATGTATACGTAATTATGGAGACAGCGTTGCTGCGGTGCATGATAAAGATGACCGTTATCACGCTGATTATGTTATGGGGAACGGAAATACTCCATGTTTACCGGGTACTGATTTAACAGTCGTAAAAGAGGGATATATCGCGGTATCTCTTGTTTGTGCAGATCCTGTTGGTTTAGAATCAGTAGACGATATGGATTTTTCGTTGTAAAATATAAGGCGGGTGGAAAATGGCAGATAATATCTTATCACAGGGAATATCTCTTTATAATCAAAAAGCATATACAGGGGCTTTGTCTTTTTTCTTGTCATTGCCGACAGATTGCGGGGCAGATAAAAATGAAATTGCCTATTACCTTGGACTGTGTTATGCAAAGATAGAACGCTACGACGATGCTTTGCTTTATCTTGAACAGGTAGTTACTTCGGGAACACATATTGAACGAACTTTACAATGCCGCTTTCTTCTGGCAGTTATATATGCTCTTTCGGGAAGACGACGTCTTGCAGATTTTGAATTGAATAAATTGCTCGAAACCGGTTATATGATGCCGTCCGTATATGCTGCAATTGCTTATGTTGCATGGGAACAGCATGATACAGAAAAATGTCTTTCTTTTTATGAAAAATCTCTGGAAGAAAACCCTTCAAATCTTACCTCGCTTAATGGACTTGGTTATGTCCTTGCCTGTGAAGATAAAGATTTAACACGAGCACTTTCGCTTTGTAAGCAGGCTGTTAATTCCGCACCAGATTCTGCAGCCTGTCTGGATTCTCTTGGATGGGTATACTATAAGCTTGGTTTATACGATGATTCCAGAAAATATCTTGAACAAGCCGAAATGCTGGATCGCGAGAATGAGATAATTACAGAACATATCAGAATACTGAATAAGGCAGGGCGCTGATGAAAAAACAAATAATAAGCTTTTTTACATTGATTCTTTTAGCTTTTTGTCTTTATGCGCAGCAGACAACTGCTAATGCGGGACTTTATGTTTCTGAAGACAGAATACGAACTGGTGAAGAAGGCTTTGCTGCAGAGGAATTCCGCAGAGGTGTTCAGGCTTTTTATAAGGGTGCCTATAACGATTCCATAGTTCAGTTTGAAAAAGCTCTGGCTTATATGCCTGATGATAATCTTATACTGGAATGGCTCGGAAAAGCTTATTATAAAGCCGGTATGGAAGGTACTGCTCTTTCATACTGGCAGACTGCCCTTGATAACGGATATGGCGGTCTCTTACTTGAAAATAAAATTGAAGTAGTAAAGGAACGCCGTGTTACGGGAGATTCTGTTGATAAGCTGATGAGACTTTCTGAATCCGGCAGCTTTGAAGGAACTGTAAACGGAAATATGATTTTTTCGGGGCCTGTATCTGTCCTTCCAAATTATGACGGAAGCTTTTGGGTTACCGCTTATACTTCAAACGAAATATTACGAATTTCTCAGAATGGAAAAGTTTTAGACAGAGTGACAGGACCTTTGATCGGTTTTGACAGACCAATGGATATTATCAGGCTTCTTGATGGAAAACTGCTTGTGAGCGAAAGTGCCGGTGACAGACTTGCACTGCTTAATGAAAACGGTAAGTTTATAAAGTATATTGGTTCAAAGGGAAGAGGTGTTGGAAATCTTGTAGGACCACAGTATATTGCCCAGGATAGTTTTGGAAGAATTTATGTTACCGATTTTGGTAATAGACGTGTAGATGTTTTTGATGCCGAAGGAAACGGTTTGTTTTATTTTGGCGGAAAATCCGGAGGCTTTAAAGGCCTTAAGGCTCCTACAGGAATTGCCGTAGTAGGAGACAGTGTTTTTGTTGCTGACGAAAACTCTGGTTGCATTTATGAATTTGACAGATCAGGAAACTTTATCCGCGAGCTTGTAGAACAAAAGACTTTTAAAAAGCCTGAATCTCTTAAGCTGTGGCAGGGTGAACTGATTGTATGTGATAAGAATAAAATTGTATCTGTTGATATTTCTACGGGCTCTGTGTTTGAATATGCAAGCACAGGAAACGCACCAAGTCGTGTTACCACAGCTGTTCCAGATATTAATAATAATGTAATTGTTGCAGATATGACTGCTGATGAAATTTACATTATGTCAAAGGTTCAGGAACTGGTTGGAGGTCTTTTTGTTCAGATAGAACAGGTTGACGCTTCTAAATTCCCGGAAGTTTATGTAGAACTTAAAGTTGAGAACCGCCATCGTCAGCCGGTTGCGGGTCTTGAACTTGAAAACTTTTATTTTACAGAAAACAAACGTGCTGTTTCAAATCTTCAATTTATGGGAAGTGCCGCAAATAATACTTATGCAGATATTACTTTAATAATTGACCGTTCAACTATTATGAAAGGTTATTCCGCAGAAGTTGAAACTGCCGTTAAAGAAATTGCAGCTTCTATGAATGGGCGCGGAACCTTAAGAATAATCTGTGCAGGTGGAATGCCGGTTACAGAATATACTGGTTCTTCGGATGGTGTTTCAAACTTTACAATCGGCTCTCTTAAGACAGCTTATGCTTCTGAAGTTCCTGTTGATCTTGCAATTCGTTTAGCCGCTAATGATTTGATTAATGCAGCAAAAAAACGTGCAATCATTATGATTTCGGATGGCACAGTAAGCTCTGCTTCTTTTGAAAAGTATACGCTGTCTGAACTTACTGCATATCTTGCAAATAACGCAATTGATTTTTCACTGATTCAGGTTTCACAAAAAGCTCCTGATGCAGAATATGATTATATAATCAATAATTCTTCAGGCGAAAGTTATTATGTTTTCCGTCCGGAAGGTCTTGGTTCAATTGTTAATGATATTATTGCATTGCCACAGGGAACTTATCAGTTAAGATATGTTTCGGCTCTGCAGACAAATTTTGGAGAAAAGTATCTGCCGGTAGAAGCAGAAGTTTATCTTATGAACCGAAGCGGTCGTGATGAAAGCGGATATTTTGCTCCTCTGGAATAGTCGTTTTTAGAATACAATTTTTGCGCCGAGCATATATTCAAGAGAAAGCTTAAAGGTCTTGTTTTTTTCGTCTGCAAAAATTATTCCGGCTCCAGAATTAATTGTACAATTTTTTAAGAAACGCAATTCACAGTTATGAGAAAATTCATAGGCTTGAGAAAATGTTTTTTTATCTTTAGATAAAGAAAGACTCAAACTTTCACTCATTGTGTTTACGATTGTTGTCTTTGAAGCTCCCGGCCATACAAGTTTTGTAAGTGAAAGAAGAAGGCTTTTGTTCACACCATGAGTCCACAATGCACCGGTTTTAAGTTTTAAGGAATTTCTGTTGTCTAAGCTGAACGAAGAATTAATGCTCAGGTTATCGGAATCTTTTAGGAATAAAGTTATCTGCGAGTTGTCTGAAATCTGATAGTCCGGTTTCTTTTTTCCAGAATTAAAACGTAATGTCATATTCAGGGTATTTGTAAATTCTTCCTGCTTATACCATTCAAAGATTGTATAATCACCCGAATCCCCAAATAGATTAATAAAGCTGTTTGTAATTCCTGTTTTGATTACATAACTTTGGCTTGCTGTCTGATGAGTTTTGTTTATATCTTTTATGAAGCCAGCCTGTGCAGAAAGCGGAATATAAAAGTCAGTTATATTATTAAAAAGCTTACGTTTCCAGATAAGGTTATATTCATTTGATGCTGTCAGTGAGGAAGTTTGTGCGTTTATTTGTGGAATGCCTTGTAAGAGTGGATATAATTTGAAGAAGAAATCAAAATCATTTTGGGTTTTGAAAATATATGCAAGGTCTTTGGCATAATTTGAAGCATTAGTTTTTTGCAAAAGAGATGCTTTGTGAATTGCTTCAAATGACACCGCGTTATTTTTGCCAGTAAACGGAAGCACAAAAGAAAGCAGGTCTGCTGTAGAATAATCATTGCTGTTATAAGTCTTTAAGTTTCCTGTTATTGAAAATGTTATTTGTGGAGCAATAAGAGCTTGCAGAATAGATGAATTAAGATTTGTCATAAAATATACGTTTCTTAATGCATTTTTGCTTCCACCGTCAAACTGGAATTTTGATGTATCATACCAGGTAGAAAAATAATTGTAGAATTTAGTTTTTAAAACTGTCTGCTTTTGATCCAGGTTAAGCTTAAATAAAAGACTTGTGTTAGTTTTGGCTAAATCCAGATTAAAACAAAGTTCTGTCAGATACTCCTGACTTTTTGTTGATTCTGTCTTCTTTGCGGCAGCTGTTGCCGAAGTGCTTACAAAAAATGGTGAATAAAAAGCTTTTGTATTAAGCTTAATATAATTCTTTTTTTCGGAAGAAGAAGCTTCTTTTGAAAAGCGGTAAAGCTCTCCAAAATCAAACAGCCTGAATAAAGAACTTTGTGTAACAAGCTGGTGGCCTGCGTTAGAAAGTCCGTTATTCGTATTGGTTGCAGCATCTGCTGCTGCATTAATGCCGGCAAGAGTATAAGAAGCTTTTATCGTAGAGTTTATATAAAGACTTTCTGGATTTGATTTTCCTTTTTTGAAGCTTAATCCCTGTTCACTTTGTGCATTTATATATCCTGAATTAAAATTAATCTGAGCTGTAGAAAGGTTTTTGGTTATAAAGCGGTCAGAAACATCTTTATAAAAAAGCTTTGAAATATAAAGATGTTCAATAGTATTTTCTTCGCTTTGTGGAATTAAAGTAAGCTTTTGTACCGAAGGAACAACGCCATGGTTTATGTTTAATTCGTATTGTTCAGGATTGGCAATAGCGTCGTCAATAAATAGCTTTTTGTCCTGCAGATTTATACTCAGTGTATGATAGCTAACCTGTTGGGAAGCAAGACTTTCTACAAGGGAAGGGGAAAGCTTTAAATCCAAAGCCTCCAGCCCGTCGGCAGAAAGAAGTTCAAATTCAAAAGAAGCTGGTTTTGTAATTGCAAATTCAAGATTAACTGTTTTGTAATCTGTAAAATCTGATTGAGTAAAATAAGAGGTGGCTGTAAGAGTTTTGTCTTTTTCCTGACTGATTGCTGAATTTATAAACCAGCTGATATCTGTTGCATCTTTAATTATTTCTGAGTGTGCAGTAAGACTTTTTCCGCTGTCAATTTCCATTAATGAATTGATAAGTTTGTAAGGCCCTGCAAACAAGGTACCTTTTGCCTTATCGGTGCTTGAATCATAACTTTGTTTAACAATGATAATTCTTGCATTGTGATTGTTTTTTAATCTGGCTCTTTGCTGATGAGTAATTTTAATTTTTACTGTTTGCCAGGTATTGTTATTTAAATCTAACGGATAGATTACATTTTGATCTTTGAGAGAGGTAATTTTCCATAAAGGAAGCTCTTCTTTTGTTTCCGTTGGCCCAATTCCAAGAATTAGATATACATCTAAATTCTGATTTTTAAGAGAAGCATCAGGCAGGAATGCAAATTCAAATTCACTTGCTTTGTATAAGCTGTCTGCTTTTGAAAGAGTAATATCTGCCGAAGCCCATAAGTTCTGGTTTTTAGACGCTTTTGTAAAATCATAAGAAAGAGGGATTTTGTATCCGCTGATCTTTTTATCTTCCTTGCCTTTAAAGTTGTTAACCGTAAAATTGCAGTCTGCTTCAAGTTCTGGAATAGAAGAGGAAGCTGGCGTATTTTGAGTTTTTGTTCCGTCATTTTGTCCAAGATAGAAAGTCTGATTCTTAGATTTTTCCGGTTTATTAACAATTAAAACATTAGAAAGATTTGGATTTTCATAGGCAAGGCTTAAGGCATCGCTAAGACTAAAAAGTTTTGTTTTATAATTTAGACCTGTAGTTAATGCGGTAAAGCTTTGTTTTTGTTTTTCGGACGTTGCGTATTCATTTTTTTGTAAAAACGGATAAAGACCTGTATAGCTTATATCTAAAACAAGAGCTGGTGTGAATTTCCAGGTAAAACCAAGTCCTGTAGAAAAAGCTCCGCTGGATAATTCGTTGCTTTCTTCCCTGTAGGTTATATATATTTTATCAAGTTCAGAAGCAGGTGGATTAAGCGTAACAAAACCGGTTCCACTGTCATAAATTGCATTATTTTCGAGAATTCCATTACGGTAAACACGTACAGAACCCTTTTGAACAAACTTGCCTATGTCGTAGTTCTTAACAGGACTAATAGTTTTTTCAACAAAAACAAGCGGAATATCAGAAGAATTGCTTAAATAAACATAAGGATAAAGGTCTGCAAACGGATATCTGTATTTGGGAGAAGAAGGCAAAACAGCATTTGAATCTGTTTTACTTATAACAGCATGAGATTTTGACTGGTCAAAAACATCGAATGTAATTATATAGCCTTCTGCTTCTTTTTGATTTGATTTATTAATTATAGCAAATTCATAATCTGCATTTGAAAGCTGATTTATTTCATAAAGATTTGCACATATATAAGGCGAAAAACTTAAAGGACTTTGAATTATAAGAGCCGGTTTTCCGTCTATTGCTGTAATCATGCCTTGTTCTGTAAGTGAAGAATAATCTTTAAGCTGCAGATTTGCGACAGATTCCGAAAAATATTGTTGAATACTTCCTGCAAAAGTCTGGGGGTCATCATAAGAACCTGTTTCCTGTAAAACCTGCGAGACGCCGTCAGCAGTCGAAAAACTAACCAGAATATAAGGACTTGAATTATCCGGACAATATTGTTTAACATCCTTTGAAAGAATTAAAAGTTTATCCTGAATGATTATTGAATATTCGGCTGCAGAAAGCTTTGTAAATTTCATACCGTCTAAGCTTATGCTTTTTCCGTCATCACTTTGAATATAAACTGCACAGATATTGGCAATTTGTTCTGAAGGAATATAAAACATATAAGAATGAACAAATGTATCCAGGTTTTTTGTAGTTTGATTTACGCTGTTGTTTCCATAAAATGTAGCGGTCTTGGTTTTTACCATGTCATAGCGTAAAAGGATATCTGCTTCAAACTTATTATTTTTTATATCTTCAAAATGAAACATAAGTCCTGGAGCCTGATTATCTCCGCCTTCAATTCCGTATCCCAGAAGATTAGAAGAATATGTAGAAGGGAAGGTTATTGAGCGGTTTGAAAATTTAAATTCCTTAAGATAGCCTTTGCCGTTATAACCGAGCGTAAATGAATTATGTTTAAACTCATCCAGAAATTCCATTGCAAAATAAAGTTGGGGTGTAATATGAATTAAAGCCGAAAGATCTATTTCCTGTTTAAAAACCGGAAGATCTGCACTAAAACCAAAAGGGTTTCCATAACCAAAGGTTGTATTAATATAGCCCTTAATATCTTCTTTTACGTATCCGCTGATTTCATATGTGCTTTCTTCATCGCTGATTGTTGCTTTTTGTGCATAAAGCTTAAAAGCAGAAAGATTAAAGAAAAGTGAACCAAGAATAAAAACAGCAATAGTTTTTACAACCTCATTAAGTTTCTGGAGCATACGTGCTTTATGAATCTTAATTTCCGGGTGCTTTTTTTCCAGCGTTAAGATTGCGCTTTCTACCTTTTGTTTTTTTTCAGAACCGTCATCAAAAAGACTTTGCTGAACAGGTTTTTCTTCTGTATCAATATTTTCAAGAGCAACGCCAATCAATCTTATGCCTCGGCCTTTTTCATATTTTGTTTGAAAAAGCTCACGTGCACAGCTGTAAAGCGAATCAAGTGTCATAATATAATTCTGGTAAGTTTTTTGAATGGAAACTGTTGTAAAATCTTCGTAGCGGATTTTAATCATTACTGTTCTTGAAAAACCTTTTTCTCTAAGAAGCCTGAACATAACTGAATGACACAATTCCAAAATCGTTGTTTCTGCAGCATAGGTGTCTGTTACATCATAAGGGAAGGTTGTTTCATTACTGATTGAATGAGATTTTGCTTTTTTGTCAAAATCAACAGCTTCAATTCCTCTTACAACATTATATAAAAAGCTTCCAGTATTATTTCCAAACATAAACGTAAGTACTTCAAGACTTTTTTCGTGAATGTCTCTGGTTGTCCTTAAGCCGGCATTTTTTAATGCTTCATAAGTTTTATCTCCGATTCCCCAGACTTTTTTTAGCGGCAGATTCAGCATAAAATTTTCTTCCTGACCTGCTTCTATTTTATAAAAGCCATCCGGTTTGTTCATATCCGAAGCAATCTTTGCAAGATATTTAGTTGGAGCAAGACCAACCGAAACTGTTAATCCTGTGTTATCTTTAACTAACTGTTTGATTTTCATTGCAGTTTCTTGAGGTGGTCCGAATAATTTTTCGGTACCTGTCAAATCTATAAATGCTTCGTCTATAGAAATCTGCTGAATGTCTGGAGAAAACTCCTTAAAAATATTCATAATCTGGTAGGAAAGTTCGGAATAACGCTTCATCCTGCCATGTACATATATGCCGTTTGGACAAAGCTGATATGCTCTTGAAACCGGCATTGCGGAATGAACTCCATACTTTCTTGCTTCATAAGAGGCTGTAGAAACTACACTTCGTTTTTCTCCGGGCATACCGCCTACAATAACAGGTTTACCTCTGTATTCAGGATTATCAAGCTGTTCAACCGAAGCAAAAAAAGCGTCTAAATCTACATGAAGGTAATAATGCTTTATTTCAATCATTTTTCACCTTCAATTATCAGTTCACGGAATAAAGAATAATAATAATTCTGCCACTGATTATAAAAGACAGCTTCGGCAAGTATCTTTTGTTCTGATTTGTCTGAACCATAGCTGAATTCAAGTTTTTTGGATGGATAAAGCGGCAGCTGGAAATCTACTACATTCTGTTTTGTCATTATAAAATCATTTTCGGAATATAAAACCGGAGTTGAATCATCTTGAGAAGATTCAATCCTAAGCGAAACATAAACCGGCGCTTCAGACATGGAAAGGTTTATAGTTCTGATTGTATCCGAAAAGATTTTTCTGTCCCGGCATTTTAAGTCAAAGTTTATGTTTGGATTGTTTGAGCCTAAAATATTCTGCGTATTCTTATCACGATCTTTTTTGTCTGAATAAAAAATCCTGTTTGTAAGTAAAAGAAGACAGGTAATTAAGATATATGCAATTCCAATTGCAGTGGCATAAAGTCGTTTTTTTGTATAATACTTTTTGAGTGCGTTAAAGAGTCTTAACTGCATTAAGTAAACCGGCAGCAGCAGAAATGACATAACAAAAGGCTGTAGAATACTATGCAAAAGCATATTATGAAGGCTGCTTCTGTCGGAAGTATTAAAAAGTGCGTTGATATATGGAATAAACGGAATAATCAAAAATAAAAACAGAATTATATGGATCCAGTTTCTGCGGAAAATAAGCGAGATTATAGAAACTATATAGATGAGCAGCATAATAGGAAATAAAGAAATATCAATAAGCGTAAATAAAATAAGGTTTATAAAAGTATCTACAACCAGAAGAAAATCAAGCGAGCGGGTAGTGTACTTTTTGAGCAGTGAAAGATTAAGCATGTAAAAGACCGAAACAAGCAGTAATGAAATCATAATTTCAAGAATGATAAATCCAAAAACTGTATAGTTTGTACTGTCTGATGGAACAAAAAGAGTGTAGAGTCCTTTTCCTGCAAAAAAGCCGCCAAGAGTTATCAAAAAAATTGAAGGAATTACATACCAGTTGGCTCGGATTTCTTTCCAGAATTCAATCTTAAGATTTTTGTTTGCAATTCCAAGCGCAAAAACAAGTAAAAACCCAAGAAAGAAGAAAATTATGATAGCTTTAATAAGCCTTAATTCCGAAAACCAGAATCTTTTTCCAAAAAGACGGAACATAAAGGTATGTGAATCGTTGCTGTTTGTTCGGGAGTTTTCGTAAGAATCAATAAGACTCAAAATTACTTCCTGCGCCTTTGAAGCGTCTTTAATGCCGGCCGAAATACACGGAATATCTGCATTCAAAAATGTTAAAAAGGCCTTATCTTCAGAAAAGGTATAATCTGCAACCTGGCTTATAAAAAAAAGCGGAAGGCCTTCGGTGATTTTTGCGTTGCTGTAGGCATCAAACATATCTTTTAACATCCAGGAAGGAGAATGTTTTTTATTGCTTCCTGTAATAATGCTGTTTTTAGAAGCGGAAAGATCCAGTAAAACTACGGAATTTAAAGTATTAGAGTCCAGCGATTGTGCAAATATGTCACAGCCATAAATTACATTTTCTTTTTGAAAAGGAATGCGGTTTCCAAAGCTTAAAACCACAGTAGAATTATATTTTTGTTCCTTAAGTGCGTCAAAAACCGTTATCAATAAATCTTTATTCTGCCAGGAATCTTCCATGTAAAAAAATAAGATAAAATTGTGCTCTGATTCTATGTCTTTTGGAGTGAACCTGACGATAATATTATATGGTAAATTGTTGATTCCACCTGCAGCAAGGGACTGCACCTGTGGATTAAAACCATTTTTGCGGACAAAACTATACATGGAATCACAAAGTTCTATGCCTGTAAGAGCCGGACTGGGGTCAATTGTCTGAGAAAAGATAGAACTCATGAAGATTGAGAAGAAAATTATGAAAAATGGTTTTTTAAGACAATTCATCCGCATTTAGTTTATTATTTAAGTGTTTACAATGCAAGACCCTTATTGTATAATATAAGGAAAGGCTTAATAACAAAAAGTATTTAGAGAAGGGAACATGAGCGCATCCGACAAAAAATTTATTATAGAATTACCTCTAAAAGTAATACTCACGGAAGACGGTGCTTCAAATTTTATCAGTCACAATAAAAAACTCATGAGGTTTAGACTTGCTGACAATGTTGACGAGTACGGTATTTCCTTAAATAAATTTTCTCCTCAATCTATTCAGAGCATGATACTCCTGGATTATATTTCAAAGATAGAAATTTCAATGTCTGAATTTGTATCTTCACGCCAGGAAGTTATGGACCTTTCTAAGGTTGTTGTATACTCACTTTTGTACAAACAGTTTGACCGTGATGTTTATTCAGCTCTTATTCAGTGTGAATGTGTAAGAAAGCATAACCGCGCAAATCCTTCTCACCTTATTGATGAAAAAACCCAGATGAGTGAACGCCAGCTCCGTTCAATTCTTCAGAATAAGGAAAATATAATTCAGCAGACAAGACGCAGCATACTGGACCCAATCTGGAAGGCAATTATGACCAATCCGGATTACTCTGATGAAGAAAAGAATATTTATCTCCTTATGTCAGAAAAGTTTATGAACAGACTTGGTCTTATGAACTGGTATATTATTACATTGTTCCATAAGGCAGATGGCGCAAACGAAATGTTTATTGCAATCCGTAACCTGCTCAGTTCTTACATGGAAAAATCAAAAGTAGCTGAATATATTTCTGTAATGGTTATGGAGCTTGCCCTTAATAACGAAAATACAAATATTCGTAAAGAAGCAAGAAATATGTATCAGGATATTGAAGATATTGATGCCCTGATTTTTGACCCGGAAGTTCGTGCTAAGATTGTAGCTGAGCTTCAGAGAAATCACGAACTTGTATTTATTTCCTGGAAGCTGGGTGGTGGTTCTTCATCAATCGGAAAACAGGGAAAGCTTTCTATCACACTTTATAACAAGGATGATGAGTTTCAGGAAGTTAAGGAAAATATTGATAACGCAAAGTCTTCGAATACTGCAAAACGAACACTGATTGACTTTTACAGGGAATTGCCAGATGGACAGGAAGGTACTGATCTTGGTCTTTATTATCTTTCTTACCTTGATGATGCCTGTAAAAAAGTTAATGTTAAGTTTGAATCTCTGGTTAATCAGTTCTCTGCAAGTGAGCTTACCGTTATTACGCTTAACTTCAATTTTTAATCTATGAAGATTTACCCGCAAATTAAAAAAGCTTCTTTTCTCTTTTTAATGCTTGCTCTGCTTGGAATCTGTTCCTGTTCAAATAATGTTGTTCAAACTTCGCATGCACAGCTTGCAATTATTTTTGACTATGATTCGGAAGACTCTCTTCCTAAAGCCCGTTTTTCTGTTTTTGTAGAAGCAGTATCTAATCCAAACCGACTTGAATCAATAGTTGTTAAAGCAGACAAAAAAGAATACATCTGGGAATCTGATCAGTTAATAAGAGCTCAGACCGAAGTTGTAAAATATTGCGGATTATCAAATCTTGTAATGCCTGTAGATGAAAAAATCCCTTCAGGAAATTATACAATTACTTATTATCAGGCAGATCAGGAAAAGAAAGAAATGAAGGCAACTCTTTCTTACAATCAGGATTTTTATGAAGCAAAAGTAAAAGATATTCCTGCCTTAATGAATAAATATATGGGTGCCAGAATGCTCACAATTTTTGGTGAAGATAAACAGATTCTTTATTATGGACCAAGAACTTCTCAGTTTTCTGATGCACGTGGAATCTGGAATGAATATAGAGACGCTGTAGAATTTCAGGAAACCTGGATTTCTTCCGGCGGAAATATAATCTGTAATCTGCCTGTAGAAAAGGTTGTACCAGGAAATTAATTAAACTGAATAAGGTAATATATGGATAGTGATAATTTACAACAAAGCTTGGACACAGACCCTTTACCCGCCAGACGGACAGTCAAAACTTATGTAATGCGAATAGGTAGAATGACTGCAGCTCAGGAACGTTCTTATAATGAGCTTGCTCCTGCCTGGTGTATTCCTTTTGAAAACAAAAAGCTTAATTTTGTAGATGTATTTGGAAATACAAATCCAATTATAGTTGAAATTGGGTTTGGAATGGGAGATGCAACTGCAAATATTGCACAGGCTAATCCCGATATAAACTATCTTGGAATAGAAGTTCATCGTCCGGGAGTTGGAAAGCTTCTTGGAGAAATTAAAAAGCGCGACCTTAAAAATCTTTATATCATTGAATACGATGCTCTTGATGTCCTTGAATGCATGATAGGCGATAATTCTGTAAATGGCTTTCATATTTTCTTTCCGGATCCATGGCCAAAAAAACGTCATCATAAACGCAGACTTGTTCAGCGGCCAAAGACAGATTTATTTGCTCAAAAGCTTGCTCCGGGCGGTTACCTTTATTTTGTAAGTGACATAATTGAATATGCAGAATTTGCGCTTGAGAATCTTGAACAGACTCCTCATTTAAAAAATAAATACAACGGTTTTGCCGAGTCTCAAAGCTGGCGTGCTCAGACAAAATTTGAACGCAAAGGTATGGCAGCCGACCGAAAAATAACAGAACTCTTTTTTGTAAAGGAGAACTGATTTACCAGAATGGACCTTTTTAATTCGCAGCGGATAGAAGAACTGGAAAAACTCATTACAAAATATCAGGCCTCATATTACAACGGTGAAGGTGAAATCAGTGACGCAGAATTTGATGCGTTATGGGATGAACTAAAAGAGCTTGATCCTTCAAATGCAATTTTACACAAAGTTGGTGCAGATTCAGGAAACTTTGAAAAGGCTCATCATGTAATGCCTATGGGAAGTCAGGAAAAAGCCTCGGATCCTGAACAGTTCTTAGCCTGGGCTCAAAAGCATAAGTATGATGAATATCTTGTTGAATATAAACTCGATGGAGCTTCTCTTGAGCTTCAATATGAAGACGGCTACCTTGTTCGTGCTGTAACCCGCGGAGATGGAACTATAGGCGACGATATAACTGCAAATGCAAAAAAGATGCAGGGGGTAAATGCAGCAATTTATAAGGACGGAAAACTTCTTCCTTTTACAGGCGGGGTTCGCGGCGAAGTTATTATGACTCATCAGGTGCACAAGCAGTATTTTTCGGATAAAGCAAATTGCCGTAATGCTGCTAATGGCCTTATGAAACGCAAGGATGGAAAGGGAAGCGAATACCTTACGCTTATTGTTTATGATGCTTTGAGTACAGATGGAATAAGCTATTTTTCTAATGAGCAGGAAAAAATTAAATGGCTTATGGATACCGGATTTAATGTTGTCCGACTTGTAATCTGCCGTGATGCACAAAGAGTTATTGCTTACCGTGCAAAGGTAATGGAAGAACGTGCCGGCTTAGAATACGATATTGATGGACTTGTTGTAAAAGAAAGTGTTATAAATTTTGAAGATGCAGCCCGTGCCCGACCAGACCGGCAGATTGCATTTAAATTCAGTCTTGAAGAAGCTGTTACAGTATTACGCGAGGTTGAGTGGAGTCGTAGCGGTGCAACTTATACACCGGTTGGAATCTTTGATGAAGTAGCTCTTAACGGAACAAAGGTTCAGCGTGCAAGTCTTGCAAACCCAGATACAATGAGAAAGCTTGGCGTTAAAATTGGAAGCCATGTTGTTGTTGTAAAAAGGGGAGAAATCATTCCAAAAATTGAAAGTGTTGTAGAAGAAAAAAATATTGAAACTAAGGACGTGGACTTTCCGTTTATATGCGAAACCTGTGGTTCAAAGCTTGTTGATGAAGGTTCCAGATTATTTTGTCCGAATAAGGAATGTCCAAAAAGAGTACTTCATCAATTGTTAAAGTTCCAGCAGGTAATAGATATACGGGATCTTGGCGAAACACTCATTACATCACTTTTTAATGATGGAAGACTTAAAAGTATTTCGGATATTTACAGTCTTCAAGTAGAAGATTTGATGCCATATTTCTTAAATGAAGAAAGCATGGAATCAGAAAAACGTTCTCTTGGTGCAGAAAAAGTCTACAAAAGTATACAAGCTCATAAATCGATGAGCCTTCCTGTCTTTATTGCAGGCTTTGATATTGAAGGCTTTGGCGAAACTCTGGCAGAAAAACTGGTTCACTCAGGCTTTAATGATCTTGAAAAATTATTAACTGCTACAGAGGATCAGATTGCCGATGTGTATGGTTTTGCACAGATTATGGCTCATACAATTGTAACAGGACTTGCCGAAAATGCAGATGAAATGCGCTCGCTTGTTAATAATGGAATAATTACAATTGAATCGGGCGGGAATGGAAAGCTTGCAGGAAAATCCTTCTGTTTTACCGGTGAACTTATAACAATGAATCGTAATGATGCACAGCAACTTGTTAAGGCAAATGGCGGAATGATAAAAACTTCTGTAACAAAGGATCTTACTTATCTTGTAACAAATGATACTTCGAGCGGTTCAAGCAAAAATGTTAAGGCTGCTCAGTTTGGAATTCCTGTTATTACAGAAGAAGAGTTTTTAAAGCTTGTGGAAAATTGATATGAAAAAAATAAATGGACGTGAGATATCAGTAAAAGCTGTAATAAGAGATTTTATTTTTAGTCTCATAAGTTTTCTTTGTATTATATATATTCTTTTTACTTTTTATACCTTTTATTCTGTGTGGAGTGCAGCAATTCAACTTTCGCCGGATGTACAGACAGAATATATTCGTCTGAATATTTATGGCTCTTCTTCTAACAGTGATGCAAATACAATAAGTGCTGCTTTTTCAATAGTTGATTCTAATGGAAATGAAATTGCAACAATAGAACGTTCGTGGTCGGGAAATTATCTTTCTGTAGAATTTGCAGAAGCGAATATTAATGGTAAAAGTTTTTTGTTTCCTACCTGCATTTATGGAAAAGACAGAATCATGCAGACTCATCCGGAGTGGAAAAAGGGAACTTCTCTGGAAAAATTTTACGATGATAATGGACAGTGCCTGCTGTTAGGTTTTGGTTCCACTTTAAAAGAAAGAAGGAATCTTTATAAGATTGCCCGTTTTGCAACTAAAAAGATTCCTGTCTTATCATTCGGTCATTGTTCAACTTATTCGCTTGATTTATCTGCCTGTAAAACAAATGTTTTTTATTCCATTCAAAGTACAGCTTCAGGTGATCTTGTTGTAGTTGAACTTTAATCTTCTTCTTCGAAAGCAAAATCCTTCATAAAGAATTCTGGTCTTACAGCGCTTCCGTTTAATCTCATTTCCCAGTGAAGGTGAGGACCAGTTGCAAGTCCTGTTGAACCAGATTTTGCAATTAAATCTCCCTGTTTAACCATGTCTCCTTCTTTTACAAGCATTTCTGAAAGATGATAATAAAGGCTGTAAAGTCCGGGAAGATGTTCTACAACAATGCTCCAGCCTGTAGAGATTCTGTTTTCGGCCATTACAACTTTTCCATCTGCACAGGCACGGACTTCTGAACCTTCAGGTATTCCGTAATCATTTCCATAATGAAGACTTGTAGAAGATTTTCCGTTTGAATAAGCATAAACTCTTCTGTCTCCATACCAGGCGGTATAACGGGTAGAAGTTGTAGGACAAATAAATTTTTTAAGTGTAAATACATCCTGTGGCATTGTTGTAAAAAGGATATCATTTAATTTATTAATCTGGGCTGTTCGCTCTGGACTGTTATCTGTTTTGATTGCTGTGTTTGATTCATTTAATTGAATTGTTTCTGAATTAAATTTACGGTTTTCAAAAATTACAGGAAGTGTGAATTCATTTGTTTCATCTTCAGAAAAAGAAAAAACTACCTTAAGAGAATAGTTTCCGTTTTCGAGCCATGGAGAAAGGGGAAGTCCGCAAAGAAGATCTGAATAAGTCTGATTATTCTTTTTCTTTCCTACAGAATAAAAGTTTACTTTATCAATCTGTTTTTTATCCTGATAAAAAATAAGGGCTGCTCTTTTTTCTGTATCATTCTTAGCCTTTTTATGATTCTTTGGCAAGGTGATTGACATTCTTACAAAAACTGCATCTCCCGGGATTAGTTTTTCGTTATATTCAACATTAAGGCTGTAATTTTCTGATTGAAATACTGCTGATTTTGCAAAACAAAAACAAATTTGCATAAAAGCAAGCAAAGCAATTAAAAGTTTTTTCATGATTTTCTCACTTCCTTTAATCTAAGCTGTGGCGTTACATTGCCGTTAAAATAATTTTTGACCATAGTATAAAGTATTTCATAACTCTGGCCTGTAAAGATGTCTTTTCCCAGTCTTTCTGCCTGTCCAAAAAACATTGCAGGAATTTTGTATTTGCCAAACTCGAATACAAGTTTTAGGGATAGAGGTTCTTTCTTTCCCTGCTTGATGGCATCAATAATCCTTACATTTTTTGATACAAGAGTAAGCTCCCTGTTTTCTGAACCAAAAGGCTCCATTTTATCAAGCAGATTAAAAGTTTCGGGTGTCAGATATTCAGGAGGAATTTCTGCATCTATATAAATATCGAGATTTTCTTCCTCAAGGTTAATAGACGGAACAATTTCTTTGATTTTTTTATGGAATAATTCCAGCTTATCACCGTTAAAGCTAAAGCCTGCTGCAGCATTGTGACCGCCATAATTTATGAAAAAGTCGCCGAAACGTGAAAGAAATTCTGTACAGATAAAGCCTCTGCAGCTTCGCATGGAGCCTTTGTAAACATCCTCTGATTTAGTAACAACAATTGCCGGAATGTTTTTGTCCTGCATGAGCTTGCCTGCAATATTACCAGTTATGCCGGGATGAATATTTTCATCTACAATTACGAAGAGCTTTCCATCATTATCATCTGAATATTGGATTTTGTTATCTTTAATCTGAAAGGTTGCCATGCTTACAAGACGTTTGCGTTCTTCGTTTAATGAATAGATTCTTGCTGCCAAAGAATTGCGTTCTGCAGGATCAGAAGAAATCAAAAGTGAAAGTGCAAGGTCTGCCTGTCCTAGTCTTCCTGCTGCGTTAAGAGCCGGAGTTATAGTCCATGCAATATCAGTAGATGTAAGGGCTTGCGGATTGATTTTAAGTTGTGCAAAAAGCTCTGAAAGTCCTTCCCGTGGACCTTTTTCTTTTATAGAAGCAATGCCTCTTTTAATAAAAATTCTGTTTTCATTTTTAAGAGGCATTATATCTGCAATTGCAGCAAGAGCCACCAGCTGCAAATCCCTCTGTTCATTTTGCGAAGCCCCTTCATTCTGCTTTGCAATAAATTTTTTGCACCAGGTAACATAAAGATTAAAAAGGGAATCTATTACAGATACAGACATCTGTTCACTCATGTATTTTGCAATAGTAGAGCTTGCATGAATCTGAGAAGAAGTTTTGCCCTTTAAGGCAGGGATGAGTTTTACAACCTCTGCCTGTAAATCATAAATGCTGAATTCTATTCCACTGCCAAAAATCTCGTTGAGCTGCTTTTTGATTTCTGTGCTGTTCCAGGCGTAAATGACCTGTCCCTGAAGAAAATAAGGCAGCTTAAGATCATAAATTGTTGTTTTGCCTGGAATTATTTTTTCATGCAGTTCTTTAACTTTTACAAGATTACGGATTTTTACGCAGGAAATTTCATATGAATCTTCTAACTCTGTAATATCCATGAGACAGAGTTCAGAATTATAAAAATCAGAATGAGAAAAACGGAGTGCAGAAACCAGCTTAAAGGCAACTGCAGCTCCAGAAATATCAACAAAAGGGTAGCCCGAATCAGGAGCTTTTGGATCCAGAATTACAATTGCAGGAGGCAAATTTTCCGGAGCATTGTGATGGTCTGTTACAATTACGTCAATTCCAAGAGAGGCTGCATATTCAATCTCTTCAAAATTTGAAATTCCACAGTCTACTGTAATAATGAGAGTTCCATCTTCAGCAGCAAAATCATCAACAGCCTGTTTTGAAAGGCCATAGGCTTCGCTTTCTAAAGGGAGACGGCATCTTACATCAATATTTCTTTGTTTAAGATAATCATAAAGAATTGTGGTGCTTGTAACCCCGTCAACATCACGGTCACCAAAAATAAGAATTTTTTCTCCTTCTTCTTCGGCCTGAGTTATACGTTCAACGGCATCTTCCATGGAGTTAAAAAGAAAAGGATTATGAGTAAAACGCATATCGCTTTCAAGAAAATAAAGAATGTCTTTTCCTTCGGTAATTCCTCTGCGTACAAGGATGGAGGCAAGAAGCTTGTCTATGTTAAATTTTTCGCATAAAGGTGCAATCTGCTGTATTGTTACCGGACTTTTTACCCAATTATTCAATTTTTCCCCTCATGATTACAATCTATAATATCCCGGTTCCTGTTTTGATTGTATTCAGCTCTGATTCCAGATTTTTTTCCAGCAGAAAAAAAACAAATTGCTTTATTTCTTCATAAACCTCTTTGTCTACAGGTATTTTTCGTACTTCAGACGGTGAAAGGTTTGAGATTGCAGCCAGATATTGAACTGAACGGTTTTTTACAGGAATTAAATGTGTTGATTGTTCATCCCGCTCCCACGTAAAACAATTATCAATTATATTATAATACGAAATTGAGTCAGATGTAAATGCTTCAGAATCACTTGTGTCTGGCCTTATACCCATGAGTTCCAGATAACGCCATAAAAAACGGATGAGTCCAAGACGGGACTGCTCTTCGTCACACAGTTCCATCCCGTCTAAAAAGCCAAGTAACAGAGTAAAGCATTGTTCTGCGCTGCCTGCACAACGGGTTTTAATGGCAAGCTCTGCGGCTAATGAAGCGGCATACATTTTAAAAAGATTTTCACCAAAGCTTTGATGAAAGTTTTTGACATCCATGTCGCTTATTTTAATCTGATTTTTTTCAGGAACTTCATAAAGCCAGATAATACCGGAATGCCATAACGCTACCTGCGACCTGAGTTTAGATTTGGGGCCACCGTAAAGTGTAGCGTATATAATGCCTTTGTCCGGGGTGAGTAAAGTAACAGAATTGTTATTTTCGCCCACAGGTTTTAGGTTGAGGATTATGGCATTGGTATAATAGGAGCGGTTCATTTTCCCTGGCCATAGTAGGCATTAGGACCATGCTTTCGCATATAATGCTTATTTACGATGTAGTCTGGAAGAGGAGTTGCATCAGGATTAAGCGCAAGAGTATTAAGCGCCATCTTGCAGATTTCTTCCAGAACCGTTCCATTATATACAGCTTTTTCTGCATTTTTACCCCAGGCAAAAGGTCCGTGTCCGCCGCAAAGCACCATATTTACTTCGCTTGGATTAAGTCCAAGGTCTGCAAAATGTTTTACTATGAGCAGTCCTGTTTCTTTTTCATAGTCACTTTCAACTGCTTCTTTGCTCAAGTATGGAGTACAAGGTATTGCTTTCTGGATATGGTCTGCATGTGTAGTTCCAAAAAGAGGTACGCTTCGTACTGCCTGTGCCCAGCTTACAGCAAAGGTTGAATGTGTATGAATGATTCCACCAATTTCGGCTCCCATTTCCATGCCAAATTTTTTATAAAGAATTGCATGGGTTGGGGTGTCGCTTGAAGGATTCATGCTGCCGTCTACTTTGTTGCCGTCAAGGTCAATGATTACCATAGATTCTGGAGTGAGTTCGGGATAAGGAACTCCAGACGGTTTAATTGCAAAAACGCATTTGTCTTTATCAAAAGCAGAAACGTTTCCCCAGGTATAGAGAGCCAGATGGTTCTCTGGTATTTTCATATTGGCTTCGTAAGCCTGTTGTCGTATTGTTTCGTAAGTCATATTTCTTTCCTCTTTTTCGCTGAGAGCCATGTTTGTAGATTACAATGTATTTACAGCTGCACGTTCAATATCCAATCCTTTCATATATCTTTCAAAGTAAATATTAAAGCTTTCGATCAATTCGTCTTCTGGTGTAGCTGTAATTTTCTTACAACCAGTAAATACATTCATATTTAAGAATTCATTTAATGTTTTAAGGTTTGGATCAATAGAATATGCAGCCAGCAATGCCATACCCCAAGGTCCGCCTTCACCTGCTGTTTCCATTGCACTTACAGAAGTCTTCATTGCAGCTGCCATATATTCCAAACCAGCATCAGTCTTAAAGTATCCGCCGGCACCTGTCATTCTTTCTACTGGAACTTTTTCTTCATCATAAAGAATGTTCATGCCTGCACGGAGAGCGCCAAGAGAAGCGAACATCTGAGTACGCATAAAGTTTGCAACATTGAACTTAGCATTTTCTGCACGGACGAACAAAGGACGGCCGCTGTTAAAGCCAGTGATTGTTTCACCGGAAAGGTAGTTATAAGCGAGAAGGCCGCCGCAATCTTTATCAGCTTCCATAGATTTAGAAATCAAATCATCAAAGAACTTACCGATCTTTGGAGTATTTTCTTCACCGCACATCAAAGTTGCTACTTCATAGAAAAGATCCATCCAGTAATTGTGTTCGCCTGTACAGTTGTTAGCGTGAACCATTGCAACAGGAAGTCCGGTTGGTGTAGTTACGATATCGATAATTCCAGGGTAAGCTTTCTTCAAATCTTTTTCGAGAACCACCATGCTGAATACAGATGTTCCGGCAGAAATGTTACCTGTCTTTGCGATAACAGAGTTAGTTGCAACCATACCGGTTCCTGCATCACCTTCTGGAGGACAGAATGGAATACCAGCCTGGAGGTCCCCTGTCGGGTCAAGGAACTTAGCACCGGCTTCAGTCAATTCTCCTGCTTTTTCACCAGCCATCAAAACCTTAGGGAATATGTTATCAATCTTAAGACCAAGGGCCTTTACGCTATCCAAAGCTTCAAACTTAGCTTTAAAATCAGGATTATAATTAGCTTTACCAGCGTCGTATTTTACAGGGAACATACCGCTGGCGTCTCCTACACCAAGCACCTTCTTGCCTGTAAGCTTGTAGTGAATATAGCCTGCGAGTGTATAAACAGTTTCAATGTATCTGATATGAGGCTCTTTGTTCAAAATAGCTTGATAGAGGTGAGAAACAGACCAGCGCTCTGGAACCGGGAAGTTAAAAAGGTCCGAAAGCTCTTTAGAAGCCTGGCCTGTAATAGTGTTACGCCAGGTTCTGAATGGAACAAGAAGATCTTCATGCTTACCAAAAGCAAGGTAGCCGTGCATCATGGCAGAAATACCGCCGGCACGGAACTTTGTAAGCTTTACGCCGTATTTTTCCTGAACGTCCTTTTTAAGGTCTGCGTAACAGGTCTGAAGACCTTCGTGAATCTGGCTTAAAGGGTAGGTCCAGATTCCATTGTCCAGGGTGTTTTCCCAGGTATATGAACCGCCTGCAATAGGTTCATATTTTTCGTTAATCAGCACGGCTTTGATGCGTGTTGAACCAAATTCAATACCTAAAACGGCCTTTCCAGCCTCAATAAGTTCTTTATTTTCCATTTTGTTAATCCTTTTACAATATTATAAACGAAAAATGAAGAAAATAAATAGAAAAAATTATTTAAAAAGTATGAAATTTTTAATGAACAAAAGAAATATTTTTAATGAACAAAGGACTAATTTTTAAGGAAAAGTATGGGTACTCCCGTGCAAAATCCCGGAAGACTGCGCGCTTCGCGGCTATTATGATGCAGTCTCCCGGTATTTTGCACTACGTACCCATACTTTTCATTGAAATTTTATTCTTTCCTAAATCTTTTTCTTTTTATTTCTTAAAATATGGTTCATAATAAGAGAAAGGATTAGAAAAATGGAAATGAAAAATCTGGCGCGAATACAAGAGACATTGGAGCAATATGTTAAAGAGAATCATGTAGCTGGGGTGAATGTACTTTTATATAAGGATAATAAAGAAATCGGATATTGGCAGGCGGGACTTGCTGATATTATGAGTAAAAAGGCTTTTGAACGGGATACTATCTGCCGTATGTATTCAATGACAAAGACTGTTACTGCGGTAGCGGCTTATAAGTTGATCGAGCAGGGTAAGCTGGATCTGGGAAAGCCTGTCAGAGATATTCTTCCGGAATTCTGGGAAGTAAAGGTTTGTACTGATACAGGGCGTAATGGAAAGCCTCATCCTGCAGAAAGGCCTATTCTTATTCAGGACCTTCTTAATATGACAAGTGGTTATGGTTATGGGGCTTATTGGGAAGGCTCTACTTATGGTGAATTTTTGACTTCCGATTTAATTGAAGAACTTAATGATGATGCAGCGGGGCCTTGTAAAATTATTACTCAGGAATTTGCTAAAAAAATTGCTCAGATTCCTTTGAACTTTGAACCTGGAACAGATTATCAGTATGGTTTTTCTGCAGATATACTTGGTGCCGTAATTGAAAAAGTCAGCGGCAAGAAATTCAGTGAGTTTTTAAAAGAAAATATATTTGATCCGCTTGGAATGGATGATACAGCTTTTTATGTTCCTAAAGCTAAACAGCCGCGTCTTTCTAAAATTTACAAAACAGTTCAAGATCCAAATCATAATGGAAAGTTTGCAAATCTTCCTTTTGAGGGCTGTAATCTTGGTATTCAGTATAAAATGGATCATGCGCCTTCTTTTGAAAGCGGTGGAGCAGGGCTTTGTTCTACAATTGATGATTTTATGAAGTTTGGACTTATGCTTGTAAACCGCGGCAACTTTAACGGAAAACAGCTTTTGCAGGGTGCTACAGTAGACTTTATGTCAGGCGCAGAACTCCGTGATAACATACAGCAGAAATTCAACCAGAAAATGGAACACCTGAGCGGCTATACCTATTGCAACCTTTTACGCATAGCAAAAGAGCCTGGAAAATGCAAAGCCCTGACCACCAAAGGCGAATACGGCTGGGACGGCTGGCTTGGCCCATACCTTGGCATAGACCCAGCCAACAATATAGTCTTAGTAATAACCATGCAAAAAGTAGACGCCGGCACCTGGGAGCTCACGCGCTGCGTGAAGAATATAATATATAGCGCAATAAAAGAGTAATATTCTTAATATATAGATATTAAAAACTGGCGCGAAGGAGAGGGCGTATTTCAAAAACACTCTGAAGTGCGGCCGCAAGGCGGCCATGTATATAATTACAAGGCACTTCAGCGTGTAGCAGGCGAGCCTGCGGTTTTGAAATACGAACTCGACTGGAAGCCAGTTTTTTTATAATATAATCTTCTATTGACCATATAATCATATATTGTTAAAATATTATATTCTTATAAGAGGTATAATAATGATTTTTCCTTTGGAACAACTCGTTCAATTCAATGATAATATTTACGAAATCACAGTTGCTGCAAGCCGTCGTGCTTATCAGATGGCAAAAGTAAACGACCCTGAAATTGCTGCAAACTCAGACAAAGTTGTATGTGTTGCTGCACGTCAGCTTTTTAATCACATCGTTAATTATCGTATAGAAGAAAAGCAGTAAAAATGAATGAATCACAGGTTCAAAAGATTCCTGTAATAGTCATTTTTGCGCCAACAGCTTCTGGAAAGACTGCCCTTACAAAAGAATTATTTTCTGAGTCGGGCAGTCATTTTATTTTAAACGCAGAAATAATCAGTGCAGATAGCCAGGCTGTTTATCGTGGAATGAACATTGGAACCGCAAAACCAGAACCCGAACTAAGAAAACTTATTCCACATCATCTTATTGATATATTAAATCCCGACCAGCAGTATAATGTAAGTGATTTTGTTAAAGCTGCAGACAAGGCCTGTCTTGATATTGCTGGGCGTGGAAAAACTCCTGTTGTATGCGGAGGAACCGGTTTTTATATACGTAACTTTTTGTATGGCGTTGCACCAACTCCTGTAAGCGATCCTCAATTACGTGAAAAATTAAAAACAAGACTTGCATCAGAAGGTAATGCCGCATTATACAATGAACTAAAATCAATTGACCCGGTTAGTGCTTCCAAAATCCATCAAAACGATTCTTACAGAATCTGTCGTGCATTAGAAATTTATTATCTAAGTGGAAAAACGCGAACAGATTTTGCAATAGAACCAAAGCTCCGCTCCCAATACGATTTTATTTTTATTGTTCTGGAGCCACCCCGTAAGCTTTTGTATGAACGCATAAATAAACGGGTAGATCTTATGCTGGAGCAGGGCCTTGAAGAAGAAGTTCACTCACTCATAAAAGCCGGTTATACAAAAGATATGCCTGGACTTAAGGCAATAGGTTATCATGAATGGTTTGAATATCCTGAACGGGGACAAATAATTGAAGCTATAAAACACAACAGCAGAAAATATGCAAAAAAACAATTTACATATGTACGCGATATTGATTTTGGCAAACATTTTGATTATGAACAAAATATAGAAGAAATCTATTTATGGATTAAGGCCAAAGTCTAAAAGCTTGCAAATACTTGACTAAAACTTATTTTTTTGTAATAATAATAACACTTTATAAAGTAGGAGTGCCATCGTGCCTTGTGGTAAGAAAAGAAAGCGCCAGAAGATGGCGACACATAAGCGAAAGAAGATGCTTAGAAGAAATCGACATAAGAGCAAGTAGTTGCTAGTCGATAGCTTGTGTTTCAGATAAGGGGTTTGTTCTATATGACAACCCCTTTTTTTTTAATTATATGCTTGAAGAAATTCATTCGCCAAAAGATATAAAAGAGCTTTCTCGTAATCAGATAAAAGAGCTTGCTTCAGAAATCCGACAAAAAATAATAAAAACTGTTTCAAAAAACGGTGGACACCTTGCAAGTAATCTTGGTGTTGTAGAACTTACAATTGCACTTCACAGAGTTTTTGATTCTCCAAATGACGCTATTATTTTTGATGTAAGTCATCAGTGCTATACTCATAAGCTTTTAACCGGCAGATATAAGGATTTTGATACTCTCCGCCAGAAGGATGGAATTTCGGGCTTTACAAATTCAGATGAAAGTGAACACGATTATTTTATTGAAGGACATTCTTCAACTTCAATTTCTTCTGCACTGGGACTATTGACTTCCTGGAATCTCGAAAAAAAAGACGGAAAGGTTATTGCAGTAATTGGTGATGGAGCATTAACCGGCGGAATGGCTTTTGAAGGACTATCAAACGCAGGCCAGATGAGAAAAAATCTTATTGTAATTCTTAATGATAACCAGATGTCCATAGACCATAATACAGGTGCAGTTTCGCGCTATTTAAGCCGTCTTACAATGTCACATGGATATCAGTCGTTCAGATACAGGGTGGATAAGGTTGTAGAAAAGATGGTAGAAAAGATGCCAAGCTTTGGTCGCCCTCTGGATAAATTAATTTTCCGTTTTAAGCGTTCCCTTAAAGGTCTTTTACTTGCAAACAATCTTTTTACAGATCTTGGTTTTGAATATGTTGGTCCATTAAATGGTCATAATGAATTAGTCCTTGAAAATGTATTAAAAAAGGTTCGGAATCTTAGTCGACCGGTTGTTGTTCATGTTGTAACAAAAAAAGGAAAAGGATACGCACCAGCAGAAACAAATCCGGAGAATTTTCATGGAGTTGGCCCATTTAATATTTCTGATGGTTCAACCCAGCCGGATAATTCTGTAAGCTTTACACAAGCCTTTAGTTCAATAATTGTTGAGGCTGCCGAAAAAAATGAAAAGCTTACTGCAATAACAGCTGCAATGGCTCAGGGTACAGGACTAACAGAATTCAGTCATAGATTCAAATCACGCTTTTTTGATACAGGAATTGCAGAAGAACATGCCGTAACCTTTGCAGGCGGTCAGGCTCGGGGCGGACTTATACCTGTAGTCTGTATATATTCCACTTTTATACAGCGTGCTGTGGATCAGATGATTCATGATGTTTCACTTCAAAAATCACATTGTATTTTTATTCTGGATAGAGCCGGTGTTGTACCAAATGACGGTGTTACACATCAAGGCTTGTTTGATATTGCATTATTCAGACCAATTCCGGAACTGCAGATTTTAAGCCCTTCAAGTTCTAAAGATCTGAGTCTTTGTTTTGATTATGCGGTTGATGTTGCTTCTCCTGTTGTAATCCGCCTTCCAAAAACTGTTTGTCCTCCTGAACGACCGGAGTTTGCTCAAAAGGTACGCAGTGGTCGTGGAATCCTTATTACCTGTGAAGGAAAATCTGTACGCAATAAATATCTTATTGTTGCAACCGGAAGCATGTATGCCGAGGTAGAAGCAGCTCTTAAATTGCCTGAAGCACAGAAATTTAAAGCAGACATTTATCTTTTACGATTTATAAAGCCTTTTGATGAAGAATATTTTATTGACCTTGCAACTCAATATAAGGGTGTTCTTTTTGTAGAAGATGGAGTTTTAACCGGTGGAATAAGTGAGCATTTAAGAGGCTGTCTTGCCTTGAATAAGTATCTTAAAACAAAGATTCTGGCCTTTGACGATAAGTATTATCCTCACGGAACTCGCAATCAGATCCTGGAAGAAGCAGGGCTTTGTCCTGCGTGTATTGCAAAAGCAATAAAGGAATTTTCAAATGTTTAGTATGACCTTTGGGAAAAAAACAATTTCTACAGAACGTCCTGCGTTTGTTATGGGAATTGTAAATGCAACTCCAGATTCGTTTTATGAAAACAGCAGGGGTGATTTTGATCTTGCCATGAAGCTTGTAGAAGATGGAGCAGATATCATAGATATTGGCGGAGAATCTACACGTCCAGGTTTTACTCCGGTGGATGAACAGGAAGAACTTGACAGGGTAATTCCGCTTATAGAAAAACTTAGAAAAAATACAGATGTTGTACTTTCTATAGATACTACAAAACCTGCTGTAATTTCAGAAGCTTTGGAATGCGGCGTTGATATAATCAATAATGTTTTGTCTTTTGATAATGATGATTCTACACTTATGGAAATTGCAGATGCAGATGCAAGTGTAATTCTTATGCATCATGAAGGAGAGGGAATAGACGGAATCTGCAGCTATCTTAAGAAAAAAGCAGAATTCTGCCAAAAAAAAGGTATTTCACACAATAAAATTATTCTGGATCCTGGAATTGGCTTTGGAAAAAGCTTTGAACAGAATGTAGAAGCCATTAAATATACAGATAAGCTTTGTTCCCTGGGCTATCCGGTTTTGATGGCACTTTCCCGCAAATCAAGCATTGGTATGATGACAGGAAGACCTGTAGAGCAGCGGCTTACCGGAACAGTGACAGCAGATATTATTTCTGTTCAAAAAGGTGCAAAAATAATACGTGTTCATGACGTTTTAGATGCAATTGATTCGTTAAATGTAATGAAATTTCTAAACTAATGTGTTATAATACTTTTAATAAGTGTTAGACTCAAATGGAAGTTTTTAATAAGTTACTTTACATTTACGATTTTATTCGCCCTGTTATAGATATTGCCGTCCTCACTTTTTTATTGTATAAGGCATACGATTTTATTACAAAATCAAACAGTATTCAGCTTTTAAAATCTGCGGTTATTGTTTTTATTGCCTACGGTATTGCAGAATTCTTAAAGCTCAACACTATTTTATGGATTCTTCGCGTTCTTGCTCCGGGACTTATTATTGCATTTGCAGTTATTTTCCAGCCGGAAATCAGAAAGCTCTTTCTTAAAATCGGACAGAGCAGATGGTTTGCATTTGGTTCAAGATCAAAGCATACTTATGTTGATGCTGTCCTTACAGCCGCCGAAATGCTTTCCAAAGAAAGACGAGGTATGCTTGCAGTGTTCCTTCGTCACACAAAACTCGATAATTTTATGCAGTCGGGAACAAAATTAAATGCAGATCTTTCTTCAAGTCTTTTAGTAACAATTTTTGGTAAAGATACTCCGCTGCATGATGGAGCCTGTTTTATTCAGGGTGGAAAGCTTTTAGCCGCAGGATGTTTTCTTCCTTTAAGTGAAGATTATAATATCAAAAAAACCTTTGGAACCCGCCATAGAGCCGCTCTTGGACTTTCAGAAGCTTCTGATGCCGTTGTTCTTGTTGTATCAGAAGAAACTGGAGCAATAAGTCTGGCTTACGATTCCAAATTGAATTACGACCTGGATATGAGTGAGCTTACCAAAATTCTGGAAAAGCTTCTTGAATTACCACCAGAAGCCAAAAATATAGAGGATACGATCGATGAAAGTAAACCAGTTCTTTAATAAAATCCTCAATAAATGGCCTGTAAAGGTTTGCTGTCTCATTATAGCTATCTGTTTATACCTGTTTCATCAGGCTTCACTTACAGATAAAAGATCCTTTGTAATTCCTGTTCAGCTCGAAGAAGAGGGTGGTGTAATCCATATTGGAGATTATACAAACAATGTAACTGTAACTGTTCGTGCAAACACAGAGCAGATTTCCTCTGTTCATTCTAGCCAGCTTAATGCATATGTAAGTTTAGACGGTATTGCAAAAAGCGGAGAATACACACTTCCGGTAAGAGTTAATGTTGCAGATGAAATACGTGTATTTGATCCTTTTGAAATAAAAGTAAAACCGGAGTACATAAAAATTCGTGTAGAAAATAAAGACTTAAAGAGTATTCCTATTGAACCTGTTGTAAACGGAACTCCTGAACATGGTTATGAACTTACTTCAGTTATAGTTAATCCTCAATTTGTAGAAGTAACTGGACCAGAATCAATTATAAAGAGTACACAAAAAGTTTACACCGAAATAGTTGATATTACAGATACAGCAAAGAAAGAAAGCTTTACTGTAAATTTACGACCTTTGAACAAAATTCTTACAATTACAAAAAATACTCCTGTTGAAGTTACCTGCATTATTGAACCAATGCAGATGGAACGGGAGTTTGAAAATTATGAAGTAAATGTTACAGGCCTTAATGAAAAATTCTATCTTGAAGAAGGAACCCCTGTAATTAACTTTACACTTTCTGGAACCGTCCCTGTTCTCGAAAATTATACTCCAACACAGCGTTTTGCAGTTGTTGATTTAAGAGGTATAAACGAAGAAGGAGAATATGAGATTCCTGTAAGTTATAGTGTTCCATCTTATTTGACACTGCAGGATGGAGCCGATGAATCTGTTCATGTAAAAATAGTAGAATTAAAAAATGAAATTCAAAGTGAGGCGGTAGAATGATCTGTGGAATAGGAATTGATATGACAACTGTTGAGCGCTTTCTTACCTGGATAGAAAAACCAGAAATGATTGACAGGTTTTTTAATAAAGAAGAACAATGTTCTAATCCAAATATAATTTTCCAGAAAGAACAC
This sequence comes from Treponema sp., assembly GCA_024681195.1. Taxonomy (GTDB): domain Bacteria; phylum Spirochaetota; class Spirochaetia; order Treponematales; family Treponemataceae; genus Treponema_D. The sequence continues at coordinate 12,157 of JAILBH010000173.1, read as the reverse complement.
TATGCGGCACGTTTTGCTGCAAAAGAAGCTTTTGGAAAAGCTTTGGGAACCGGAATCACAGGTTTTAATTTAAGTGATGTTTATATAAAAAGTGAAGCTAACGGAAAACCTATACTTAAGGTTATGGGCTCTGCCCAGAAAAAATTAAAAGAAATATTTGGTGACTGTAAGCTGCATGTTTCTTTAAGTCATGAAAGAAATAATGCAGTTGCAGTTGTAATTATAGAAAAATAGTTTATAGTATAAAGTGCGGAGTGTTTTATGGCGTATTCATCTTCATCAAAGAGTAAAAGTGCAGCAGCTGGAACAGAAAAAAAAGCATCTATATCTTACTGGTCTAAAGATAAATGTAATTGTCCGGTTTGTAAAAAAGCATTTGATAGAGAAATCATGCGTAGCGGTAATGGTCGTATGAATGCAGGTAATCTTTCGGATGAGCTTCATCGTGATTATATTCCATCCGCTAAATATGGAAAAGTTTATCCTCTTATTTATGAAGTTGGCTGCTGTCCAAACTGTTATGCAGCATTTCTCTGGAGTGACTTTACAACTATAAAAAATCAGGAAGTTGCAGACAGAATTTATGATAATTATGAAAAACGTAAGAAGGCAACAGAAGTAATATTCCCATATTTTAATTTAAAAAAAGAGCGCACTCTTTATGATGGAGCTGCAATGTATTATATGGCTTTACAGACTTATGATGTTTGTGATGCAGAAATGCTCCCGACACTTAAAAAGGCAATAATCTGTTTAAGACTTGCATGGCTTACAAAAGAAATAGATGATGCCTGTGCAGATCATAACTATGATTACGTTTCTCAGGTTTTTTATAGAAAAGCACTTTTCTTTTATCAGCAGGCTTTACAGAATGAACAGGCTCGTACCGAAAAATGTTCAACCTTAAATAATTTTGGTCCGGATATGGATAAGAATTATGGCTGGGATGGTGTTGTATACTTGAATGGACTTCTTGAATATAAATATGGTCAGACAGAAGATATTCAACTTCGCCTTAAAAAGCTTAGTGAATCAAAAACTGCCATAGCCCGTATTTTTGGACTTGGTAAATCTTCAAAAAACAAACCTGGTCCATTGCTTGAACATGCAAGGGAATTATACGATAACCTTACAAAAGAACTTAAAGACGACGATTTATAATGCAGAATATTTTACTTACTGTATCTTACGATGGCACAGATTTTTGCGGCTGGCAGCGTCAGGATGATAAAGATGGCGGTCAGGCTAACAGAACTGTACAGGCAGAGATTGAAGCCGCTTTAGAAAAACTTTGTAAGGAAAAACTAACTTTATATGGATCAGGCCGCACAGACAGTGGTGTACATGCTTTAGCTCAGGCGGCAAATTTTTATTCTCCGCTTGATTCAATGCCTGCACAAAATTATGTGCGTGCGCTTAATTCCTTTTTACCCGATGATGTAAGGATTGTTGATGCACAGGCCGTTGCAGAAGATTTTAGTTCACGTAAATCAGCAACGAGCAGGACTTACAGATATTTTATTTCGTTTGGAGATTTTGTTTCGGCAGATAACGCAAGATTTTCATGGTATGTACCAAACTATACTCCGGATCTTAAACGATTAAATCAATATACCCAATGCCTTCGTGGTGAACTTGATTGTGCGGCTTTTGCTGCCAGTGGAGACGAAAGTCTTTCTACAAACCGCTATATTGATAACGCACATTTTTTTATTCAAAAAGACAGATGGGGAAAAGACCAGCTGGTTTTTGAAATTGAAGCAAATGCATTTTTATGGAAAATGGTAAGAACTCTTACCGGTACTCTTGTTAATCTTGATAAAAACGCTGCGCCACCAGATGCAATGCAAAAAATCCTTGAGTCACGCGACAGAACAAAAGCAGGCGTAACGGCGCCTCCTACAGGATTATTTTTATACAAAATAAATTTTGACGGAACTAGACGTCACATATAATTATAATAAACTTACAGGATCAACATCATATTCAATATAAACATTCTGATTGTGTGTATAGTCAGAAAGTAAGCTCCTCGCCATTGCCTGAAGCGGAACAATTGAAGAAGCTTTTAAAAGAATCTGATATCTCCAGGAAGAATTAATTTTTTCTATAGGGCATTCTGCAGGGCCTATAATTTCTACTCCCTTTGAAGATTTTTCTGACAGAATTTTAAAAGCCTGAAGGGCAGTTTCGCGTGCATTTGCTTTATCATAACTTCTGAATACAAGTCGCAATAATCTTGAAAAAGGAGGAAACTCCATAAGCCGTCTTTGTTCAAGTTCCCAATTATAAAAATCAGGAAGCTTATTTGTACAGGCAAAATAAACCGGCTCTTGTCCGGGACTGTAGGTTTGCACAATAACTTTTCCATCTGGAAAGTATCGGCCGGCTCTTCCGGCTACCTGTGTAATTAAAGAGAAGGTTCGTTCACCTGCACGAAAATCGGGCATATGAAGTCCGGCATCTGCAAGAATTACACCAACAAGCTCCAGGTTAGGGAAGTTCAATCCCTTTGCAACCATCTGAGTTCCAAGCATAATATCGTATTTGCCGTTTCTAAAATCTTCAAGAGTCGTAAGAAGTTCATCCTTGTTTTTAAGAATGTCCGTATCCATTCTGACAATTTTAGCATTTGGAAATTTTGCTTTGGTTTCGGCTTCTATGTATTCTGTTCCAAAACCGGAAGACCCGATTTCTATAGATCCACAGGAAGGACAGCTTGATGGTGGAACTGTTGACCAGCCGCAGTAATGACATTTAAGCCTGTTTTCGGATTTATGATATGTTAAAGGAACTGAACAGTTTTTGCACTTAAGCTCATAACCACACATATTACAGTTAAAAAAGTGTGTAAAGCCGCGTCTATTTAAAAATAAAATTACCTGATGCTTTTTTGCAAGAACTGCTTTTATCTGCTGTTCAAGCGGAGAAGAAATTGCACCTTCGGTATGATATAGTTTTAAATCTATACAGGAAATATGAGGCATTTCTCCACCGGCAAGTCTTTTGCTAAGTGTATGCTTAATAATGGAATTGTTCTGCATTCCGTACCAGGCTTCTACACTTGGAGTTGCGCTTCCCATAATCAAAGGAATCTTTAAATTCGAGCAGCGGTGCATTGCAACCTGTCTTGCATGATAACGGGGATTGTTTCCTGATTTATAAGAACCGTCATGTTCTTCATCAATTATTATGAGTCCCAGGTCTGGAAGGGGAGCAAAGACAGCTGAACGAGCTCCAATAACAACTCTTGCTTCCTTATGCATAATGCGGTTCCATTCCTTTAAGCGCTGGGAAGGGGTAAGTCCTGAATGAAGAACTGCAGCTGTTTTTCCAAAACGGTTTGTAACAGAACGTACAACCTGCCCGGTTAAACCAATTTCGGGAACAAGATAAATAACACCTTTTCCCTGTTCCAGAATCTTTTCTGCAAGCGAAAGAAAAACTTCTGTTTTGCCGGAACCGGTTGGACCATAAATATAATGATAAAGATTTGTTGAAGTAGAATTTAATATTTCACTAACACATTTTTGTTGCTCTTGGGAAAGTACATTTTTTTTGGATTCAGATATATCTTCCTCAAAACCAAAACCACCGGCACTGGTTTCGCGTCTTCCACTTGGAATCATTGAAAACACAGCTTCGCCCAAAGTACATAAATAATAACGGCTAAGCCATCTTGCAATTTCTATGAGTTCATCTCCAAAAAGTGGTTCCTTATCTATTATGCGTTTTATTGGTTTTATTTTTGCAGGATCAAATCCAAGATTTTGAGGAAGCTTGTCAGAAATCCCGATTATAAAACCTTCTGTTTTTTTATTTCCGAACATGATTTCGGCACGTTTTCCAATCTGAGGAACAAGCTCAGGTTTTTCATTTTCTGGTGGAAAATAAGAGTATGTAAATCCTTGATTTATTGGAAGATTTAAGATTATTTCCAGATACATTATTTACCTGTAAGTTCATTAAGCTTTTTTTTGAAGGCTTTAAGATCTTCCCAGGCGGGTTTCTTAAGGCTTTCATCCCTTAAAAGTGCACTTGGATGATATGTTACCATAAGAGGAATGCCGTTATAATCATGAAAGCTTCCTCTCATTTCAGAAAGCGGTACAGTTGTATCAAGCATTTTATGACCTGCTATACGGCCCATACATAAAATCATTTTTGGTTTTAAGATATGAATCTGAGCCTGTAAAAAGCCTTCGCATGCAGATTGTTCTGAAGGTTCAGGATCCCGATTTTCTGGCGGACGACATTTTACAACATTTGCAATAAAACAATTTGTCTTTCTGTCCAGTTCAATTGCATTAAGCATCTTGTCTAAAAGAACTCCGGCTTTTCCCACAAATGGGCGGCCAGACATATCCTCTTCATAACCTGGTCCTTCGCCAATAACAAGAACCTCCGGATTAGAAACACCTTCTCCCGGAACTACATTGTTTCTTGTTCGGGCAAGCGGACACTTTGTACAGCGAAGAATCTTTGCATTAAGCTCATCAAGGGTAAGGCCAGGGGCAGGGGATGAGGTTGCAGCCGGGGTCACAGCTTCAACTGGCGGTACAGCTGCAGCTTGTGTCACAGCTTCAACTGCCGCCACAGCTTTAACCTCAATATCATCTTCGAATACCGGCTTATTAAGAAATGAATTGCCTGTATAACCTTGAACGTAAGAGTCTGCTTTTTTTAAAAGGTCAAAAATAAGTTCTTTATCTTCTTTTTTCATATCAGCACTTCCATTCAGGTTCACCTGCAAAAGTCAGTTTAACAATTTCGCGTTCTTCATAAGCCTTTTTAATCAGCTGGTCAACTTCAAGACTTTTGTAAATTTCTTCTGCTTCTTCTACACGGCCTCTTAAAACAGGATGGCGTGGACTGAACAAAACACAACAGTCTTCATAAGGTAAGATTGAAGTTTCGTATGTATCTATGTCTTCTGCCGTTCTTATAATTTCTTCTTTATCAAGGCCACAGCAGGGTCTCATCATAGGATATCCAGAAAAATGTTCTGTAACAGTCATGTTTTCGATAGTCTGACTCGCAACCTGACCAACGCTTTCTCCCGTAATAATACATTTTGCGTTGCAGCGTTTTGCAAGCAGATTTGCAACCTTCATCATACAAACCCGTAGTATTAAAGTAGACCACGCTTCCGGTGCCTTTTCTTTAATGCGCATCTGTACATCAGTAAATGGAATTATGTTCAAATATGTCTGAATTCCGTAATAAGCAAGCTTTTGTCCCAGTGTAACAACTTTTTGCTTAGCTTCTTCTGAAGTATAAGGATAGGAATGAAAATAACAGCATTCTATCTTCATGCCGCGTCTAAGCATTCTATAACCTGCAACCGGAGAATCTAATCCGCCTGACAAAAGTAAAAGACCTTTTCCACTTGAACCAACAGGAAGACCCCTGCAGCCTGTTTCGGAATCTGTATAAACATAAACCTGTTCACGGACTTCTACATAAATAATGCAGTCAGGATTATGAACATCAACTTTCATAAGGCTTTCTACGGGTCCGGCTGCTTCACAGTTAATCTGGTAGGAATTTAAAGGAAAAGCTTTATCTGCGCGGCGTGAATCAATCTTAAAGGTTTTGCAGCCTTTATCTGCCTGCTTCTTTGCAAGCTCATAAACGGTTTTTTTAATTGCTTCAATATCTTTTTCGGTAATCTCGCATTTGGCCCAGCCTGTAATTCCGATAAGGTGGTTAAGAAGAAATTCAACCTTTTGTGAATTTTCATCCGGAGTATCTATATAAAGTCGGCCGGCACGTAAAGTAATGCGGCTTTTAGTTCCTTCAAGGCATTTTGCTGTATTGTGTTTTAACAGGTTTTCAAATTCCTGAATATTTGAGCCTTTTAAAGTAAGCTCTCCAAGTTTTGCAAGATAAGTCATATCATTAAGTATAAACTAAAACTCTCCGATAATCTATATACATGAAAAAAGGATTTTTAGTCGTTCTGTTAATAGCATTAATCAGTCCTGTATTCTCTCAGATAATTCCCAAGGAATTAGATGGAATCTGGGAAGGAAAGGATAGATTTGTTTTCTTTGAAAATGCAGCAGACGATGAAAATCCTGAACTTGTAATTATTCTAAAAACCTATTACGGCTGGTATTATGACAGGGCAGCTGAACCTTTAGATTATAAAGAAAAAGAAGCCCGTACACCAAATGCTGCAACTCACAAAGAGCCCGAGCTTATTCCATATACAATCACTAAAAGTAATAATTCAAACGCATATCAGATTAATTTAAATTATTCAAAACATAATCAAAATATAACAAGCTTTGCAATTATTGATAATAAAATTTATTTAAATCCATATATAAAAATTGAACTCCAGGATGAAGAAACAAGGGCTGATTATACACTCTGGCGAAGCTTTCAGGAATCATTAGGATTTTTGATGTATGAACAGGCAACAGATCAAAATATTAGTCTTTTGATTCTAAAAGATAATAAATATTATGATGTACGCTACTGGCTTACAGATATGGATTATGACTCTTCTTTTGTTTTATTCAAATATAAGAATGAAGAATATTCTGTTCCAAAACATCTTTTTGCCGACGGAACAAATTATTCATGCGTAAATGGACGCAGCAAAAAAGTTCGTAATACAATGCCTGCATTTGAATTAGATAAGGCTAACGCAATATTTAATAGTGAAAACAATGTTCTTATATTAAACCAGGAGCCCTATCTTACAAAGCTAACAGATAAAACAACTTTTGAGAATTTAATGCAGATTATAAAAGAAGCAAATTCACGCAGAAAACCTGATCCGGAACCTATTTTCCCGGTCAAGCTTCCGGCTATTCCTTCGAACCAGTAGTCTCTTCGTTCTCAGAGCCGGTAAAGTATTTGTAAATAAATTTACTGCTTTGAGCATTGATAACTCTTTTGATTCCTTTGATATATGGAAGTTCTCCAAAAGTCTTGAGTCCTCTGGAAATATAATTCTTTGCTTTAATCTGGCTGTTGCGGTAATTGTCAGGATCGTTAATATCTTCAATTGCCATAATCTTTAGCTTTTCAAAAGAGTCTTTGTCTCTTTGACGCTGTTCATCTGTAAAGCCTTTGAGCTCTTTATGAATCTGCTCATAAAACTCTGTCTGCTGTGCATACTGCCAGAAGTATTCTTCGTAAAGAACTCCTTCATAATGCCATGGTTTCCAGCCAAGATTATAATGAATAAGCTGAAGGTCAAGGTTATCAAAACCGGTTTCTTCAAAAGGCATTTTATTCCAGCCAATGTTAAGCTTCTTTACCTTATCTTTACAGATAACGTTCAGATAGTCCTCATCTTGAGTTACACGGAATTTGTATTCGCTCATCATCTTAAAGAATTTCTGTGTAATTCTGCAGGCGCGGAACATCTTTGTGTTCATCAAAAGAACTCCGGCATTAAAGTAATTCTTTACTTTTACGTCCAGGGCTTTTTCTACATAATCACCAAAAACTTTGTAATGAGCCATAACCTGTTCCTGAGCTGCTGCAACTAAGAAGTTAGAAATGTTTGTAAGGTAAAGGTTAGAGATATCACCAAGAACTGTAATATCACAGTCAAGATATAAAACCTTATCATACTGAGGGAACAGATCAGGAATAAAGAATCTGTAATATGTTTCAATTGAATAATAATCTCTGAGCTGGAATCTATTCTTTATGTGCTCAATTTCATCTGCAAGGCTTATAATTTGAATCGAAGAATTATCTGTTTTAAGCTTAAGCAGCTTTGTGCAGATTTCTTCGTCAAGTTTAGTTGTAAGTATATGGATTTTATAAAAATAATCTGATGAAGCATTAGAAAGCAGAGACTTTAAAGCAACTGCGAGGTAGGGTGCATAATTATTATCCGACGCAAAGAAAATAGGGATTTCTTCGATTTTTCTACTGAATATAGACATATGTCTTACCACCTGTATTAATTATATCAGTAGAAGTTTATTTTGACAAGTTCTTTTATTTTGTCAAAGTCGATGAAGCCCTTGCTGCCTTTTTTTCAAGAACTGCAAGTAATCTTTTTAATCTTGGCACGTTATAGCGCAAAATCATAAGCGGAAGAATGCTAAGGATTGAATTTGCAATTACAGCCGGAAGAATAAAGCGTATTCCAATTTCTCTCGGGAAGAAAAAGATTGGTACAAAACCAAGAATAAAATTCCAAAGATGAATCTGAGCACCATAATTACATTCCATTATGAATCTGGAAATATATTCAGGGTCATTAGGATTTGAAACCTTTTTCTTACTAAAGCTTGTAAACATACCAAGTTCAAGTACATGATCCTTCCAGAGTTTTATTCCAAGAAGCTCATAGAATTTACATTCCTTTTTACCAACATCATGGAATTTAACATCTTTTGTAAACCATTTTTCTGGAAAGGCCCTTCTGATAAGTGTTGCAAAAATTCCATCCCAGGCAACCATAAGGAATGGAAGCATTAAAGTTAAAAGAGAGATTTTTAAAAGCGACATATCGATTGGAGACCAGAAAACGTTTCCGCAGAAAACCAAAACCATGGCAATACCAATTACAAGAATGTATAAAAGCATAAGTCCTCCAAAGGTTATAAAAAGTTATAAATCAAGATTTTCAATTGGGCCGCAGGAATAGGTAAGTGGAATTCCATAAACTGATTCGTAAACCTCTTTCCATGCTGCATAGTTTTTATCCCTCATCATTTTCATGTTTTCTTTAACTGATTTTTCCGGATCAGGATAAATAGCAGGCAAAAAGTGAAGGGTATATTCCTGAAGAGGAAAGCCGTCTCCACCAATTTTGTCTGAATCATTCATGGTTATAAAAATTGGAAGGACCGGAACATTACTTTCTGCAGAAAATTTAAAGGCTCCTGCTGTAAGCGGACGAGGCTTTCTATAATTCCACCACATTCCCTGTTCTGCATAAACAAGAATTTTTTCTCCACGCTTAAGAAGAACCTTTATAGCGTGCATAAAATTTTTCATAGTAGAAAAGTTTGCACTTAAAGGAAGTGTATTACAATGGCGGAAGAAAAATCCATAAAGTCCCGGAAAATTTGTAAAGTTACCTTCACGGATTACCTTATAAAGGGGTTTTCCGTTTTTATAATACATATAGGGAAATAAAGCATAGTGAATCGCAAAATTATCAAAAGGATTAAAATGATTACAGGTAAGAATTGCTCCGGAATTCTTAATTGCAAGATAATTTTCAATTCCGCGGATGTCTTTAATAATCATCTGGCCGGTTTTAACCAGTTTTTTAATAAAGTGAATTGCAATTATGTTTACAAAAAGTGTTGCAATTTTGTTAGAAAGCTTTTTATTAAGGTAATCTACTTTATCTGGAGTAAGAGGAATTGTTGGAGGGTCTTCTTCAACATCCTTTGTAAACCAGCCTTTTTTTTCGTATTCTTCAATACGAGCTAAAACTTCTAGTCTTCCTTTATCTTTTTCGATCATCTTTTCCGCCTGAAAATACTAGCATTTATAACTTTTCGGAATTTTATAATGTGAATAAATGTTGCCCAAAGGCTTCCAAAAATACCTTTTTTACCACCGGTTCTGTGATAGTTATTAGGATCATCTGCATCTTCCTGAGCCATGTTGCAAAGATTTTCCATAAGGATATCATCTTTCTTTTTGTCTTCTTCGGTTCTGGAATCGCGCATATTTATGAGCTTGTCATAAAAATCAGTCATTTTAGCATATTTCCAAAAATATTCTTCATATAAAACATCTTTGTACTTCCATGGACGCCAGTTTATTTTCCAGTGAATGATTTTAAGGTTTTTATCATCAAAATTTTCATTTTTATAAGAAGTTTTGTTCCAGCCCAAAGGTAATCTTTTTACATTATCTTTACACAAAACATTCAGATAATCTTCATCCTGTACAACGCGGAAGGTATATCGGTTTAAAAGATCTACAAAGCGTTCTGCAATAAGCTTGTTTCGCCAGCGTTTACAGTTAATAAGCAGAATTCCGGCATTAAAATAATCTTTGCGGTTAATTCCATCTGCCTTTTCTACGTAATTACCGAATACCTCAAAGGTTTGCATTACTTCTTCCTGGGCTGCAGCTACATAATAACCATGAATCTGTGTATTATATAACTCACTTATATCGGCAAGAACGGTAATATCGCAGTCAAGATAGAGTACTTTTTCATACTGTGGAAAAAGATTTGCAATAAAAATACGATAATAAGTCTCTTTAGAATAATAATCGCGAAGATGAAAAAGATTTTCGACTTTATCGAGTTCCTTAGACAGTTGAATAAATTCAATGGATGAATTTTCTGTTTTCTGCTTAAGGATGCTGTCCATGTTTTCCTGACTGAGCTTTGAGGTTAGAACATAAATCTTGTAAAAGTTTTCTTTAGAGGCATTGTCAAGAAGAGAAGCAAGAGCAACTGTTAAAAAGGGAACATAGTTATCATCAGTTGCAAAACATATTGGGATTTGTTGTTTAAATGTCTTTTCCATTATCTTAATATTATAAGTCATAACCCTTGATTAGTCAATTTTCGTAATTCCTCTAATTTTAGATAAAAACATGATAAACATACATATAGAATAAAATCTCTTTTTGTGACATAATAACAAGGTTATAAATATAATTAAATAAGGAAACATTCATGAGTTTTAAACCGGTTGATCCAAAAGTTGATTTTCCTAAACAGGAAGAAGAAGTTTTAAAATTCTGGCAGGATAACGATATTTTCAAAAAATCTGTAAGCCAGAGAGAAGGGGCAGAGGACTTTGTTTTTTATGATGGCCCTCCGTTTGCTACAGGCCTTCCACATTTTGGACATTTTATTCCATCAACAATTAAGGATATTATTCCACGTTACCAGACCATGAAAGGTAAACGTGTAGAACGTCGTTTTGGTTGGGACTGTCATGGTCTTCCTATCGAAAACTTAATCGAAAAAGAACTTAACATCAACTCAAAGCACGAAATTGAAGCAATGGGTATAGATAAGTTTAACGAAGCATGTCGTGCATCGGTTTTACGTTATACAAAAGAATGGCGTCAGACAATTACCCGTATGGGACGCTGGGTTGATTTTGACAATGATTACAAGACAATGAATCCGGAATATATGGAATCTATCTGGTGGGTTGCAAAATCTCTTTGGGATAAAAAGCTCATATACGAAGGAAAATATATTCTTCCTTACTGTCCACGCTGTTCTACTGTTCTGTCTACACACGAGCTGGCACAGGGCTATAAGGATGTTCAGGATCAGACTGTAACTGTACGCTTTAAGATTACAAAGGCTCCTGCCGGTATAAATGACCCTGACATGGCAAACGGAAAGACATACTTCCTTGCATGGACAACAACTCCATGGACCTTGCCAAGCAATCTTGGTTTGTGTATGGGACCGGACATTGACTATGTAAAAATCCTGGATAAAGAAAGCGGCGACTACTACATTTTTGCCGAAGCACGTTTATCTGCCTACTACAAAAACGAAGCCGACTACGAAATTATCTATCGCCATAAAGGTAGTGAATTTATAGGGGCCGAATACGAGCCTCTCTTCCCATATTTTGCTAATCTTAAGGATCCAAAAGTTTGCGAAGAAATGAGCGGACAGAAGTGCGAAAAGGGTGCTTTCCGCATGTTCAATGCCCTTTATGTTTCTACCGAAGACGGTACAGGTATTGTCCATATTGCACCTGCCTTTGGTGAAGAAGACCACAAGGTTTTTGCAGGCAGCGGCGTTCCTGAGGTAGAACCAATCGACGCAGAATGTAAGTTTACAAAAGAAGTTTCTGACTACCAGGGCCTTTTTGTAAAGGATGCAGATAAAGAAATTATGAAGCGCCTTAAGGATGAGGGTAAGCTTGTAAAGCGCGATTCAATCGTTCACTCTTATCCTCACTGCTGGCGCTGTGGTTCTCCACTTATTTACCGCGGAATTGGAAGCTGGTTTGTAAAGGTTGCTGATTACCATGATGTATTGCTCCGTGCAAACAGTAAAATAAACTGGCAGCCATCACACATTAAAGAAGGCCGCTTTGGTAAATGGCTTGCAGGTGCACGCGACTGGGCTGTAAGCCGTAACCGCTACTGGGGTAACCCGATCCCAATCTGGCGTTGTGATGACGAAGACTGTAAGCATACTCTCTGTGTAGGAAGCCGTCAGGAA
>JAILBH010000171.1 GCA_024681195.1 Treponema sp. | reverse complement strand
CGCTACGTTAGTCGCTTCAAGTAATGCTTTCTTATTGGATTATTTTTTGTCTAGAAAAGATTTACTGGAGCTGATCGGACTTGAACCGACTACCTCTACAATGCCATTGTAGCGCTCTAGCCAGGTGAGCTACAGCCCCTTTTGATTTGATGGTTGAATAATAACATATCGGGGAAAAAAATTCAATTATGGTATATTCGTGGGGAGCGTGTTATACTGTTTGTATGGTTTTTGAAATTATTGGATATGTGGGCTCTGCGCTTGTTGTTGTTTCTATGCTTATGACTTCGGTTGTAAAGCTTAGAATTATTAATATGGCAGGAAGCATAATTTTTGCAATTTATGCCTTTTGCATTCACTCTTATCCTACAGCTGCAATGCAGATTTGTCTCATTATAATTAATATTGTTAGTCTGTACAAACTTCTTGCCGTAAAAAAAGAATACTCAGTTACAAAGCTTGACAGCAAAGACTCTTACCTTAAATATTTTTTGAATACCTACCAGGCAGACATTCAGAAATTTTTTCCTTCTTCACAAGTAAATGAAGATGATATTGTTTATCTTGTATGCTGCGATACAAACCCGGCGGGAATATTTATTGCTGAAAAAACCAGCGAAGAAGCAAATGGAATTATTCAGGCTCGAGTAGATTATACAACTCCAAGATACCGTGACGGTTCTGCCGGAAAATTTCTTTATGAATTTTTAAGTACACAAAGCTTTAGCAAAGTAATAGCAGAAAGCTCAAATAGTGCACATCAAGCATATCTTAGGAGAATGGGATTTAAAAAGTCGATACCCGAAAACTCAACACAGTTTTATAAAGACTTATCAAATTTGTCATTATAAACCGAAAAGAGTTTTGGAAGTTCCGGTGTTTTAAGAGGATCCAGCTCTTCACCCTCAAAAGAAAATTTTTGTCCTACAGCTTTTACTTCTGCAGCAGCAAATTTTAAAGCCTGTTCTGTTACAAGAATTGAACGGGAAACAGTTTTTGTTGCTGCTTCTGTTTTTATTGTAATATCAATATCATCCGAAAGCGAAACCTCTGTCATTCTTTCGTTTCCACCACAGGTTCCAAAAACAACATTACCGTAATGAATACCAATTCCAATCTTAATAAGCGGCATATTTTTCTTTTGAAATTCTTCTCTCAATTCAAGCATTTTTTCCTGCATCTGTACTGCACAGTTTATTGCAGAAATTGCACTGTCTGGGAAAATTGCAATAATTCCATCGCCAAGGTACTTTTCAATAATTCCATTATTCTCACGAATAAGAGGAGCTATTTTTCCAAGATAAGTATTGAGCATATCAAAAACCTGAATAGGCTCCATCTTTTCGGAGGTAGAAGTAAAGTTTCTGATATCTGCAGAAAGTATTCCCATTGGAGCAACTTTGTGTTCTCCAAGTGTAACTTCTGTAATATTTTTTTTACTTAAAAGCTTCAAAAATTCTTTTGGTACAAAACGGAAGTATGCTTTGTTAGTCTCAACTAAATTTTTATTCAATTGAATTACTGTCATATAGTTTTTATTTTGAATATAGGCAAGCAAAATAATCTGACAAAGAACGTATATAAAAAGTGTAATAGTCAGAATCAAGCCGTCATTAATTGTAATAATATGTAGAATGGAAAGCTCTGTTACAGCAGCTCCAAATCCAAGGAAGACAAAAGAAATAATTGCCGACAAACTTATAAAATCCCTGCTCTTAACAAGACAGACAATGGCAAAATAATTATCGATTACTGCAAGCGAGAACATATAAACCTGGAACAAAGGAACCAGCTTGTTTAATACACTAATAGGAAGGAATATATTCAAAATAAGAAAAACAGCCGCAGGAGCTGCAATAATCTTTGCTTTATATTTCCCAAAAATCTTTTTGTTTAATGAATCATAATAAAGTGTATGCATTGCAGGAATAATAAACAGAGAAACATATTCTATTCTTAACATTACTGTAAACGGAACGCCTGGAAACAACTCTTTTAAAAGAGGGAATATTGTAGAAATGATTCTTGCAAAAATTGCAATTGTAAGAATTGCAAGATAAAGATTTGTTTTGTCTTTTTTAAGCAACGCTGTTGTAAAACAGTAAAGCACAATCATCAATAAAATTCCGGCAAAAAGTCCGTAAAAGCAAATATCCTTAATGTGTATTTGATTATAGGTTTTTTCTTCAGATAATTTGAAGGCTCCTCTAAAGCCACCCTTTCTGTAAAAATCATTTGAAATAAAAACCGCAATTACAACTGAACCTTTTGAATCCGCTGTAAAAATTGCTTTATCAGAATATTGTTCGGCCTGGGTTTTTGCCCATTTTAATTCTGGAGTTCCTGAAGAAAAAATCAGTTTACCGTTTGCATAAATATTAAAGGCTGTATATCCAAACTCGTAAACAGGAAAAGCATAGTTTGTGTTTGGAATAAGGTTTGTAATTATAAGCCTGTAAGTACCGGCGCCTTTTCCGGTTTTTGCAACTTGACCGGCTTCTCCTTCAAGATTATATTTATTCCATTCAAGTGGAACAGTAACTTTAAGATCGGGCTTTATTTCTGTTTTTAGTTCAGTAACTTTTTTGCACCAGTAAAAATCCCATTCTGTTTCTATGAGAACCTGTTTGTTTGCAAGCTCATGTGGATTTGTTACTTTGTAGGTTGCCTCAGCAGCAAAGCTTTGTGTTACAAACGCTGCCAGCAAAAATAAAACAAAAGAAAGTCGCTTTGTTAGAAATATTTTTTTCATTCAGCGCCTCCATTTTTGTTAGCAAGTTCTAACACTTCATATAACTGAAGAGGTTTCTCTTTTCCTTTTACATAAATTGCTTCCAGTTGATTAAGCGTAAATCTTGGGATTCCTCTTTGTGCAAGCTGAATCCGAACATTCTTCTGCGCAAAGCATTGAAGGTCATGCGAAATAATAATGGTTTTCTTAAGCTTTTCACAGACAGATTCAATTCTGGAAGCAGTATTTACTGTATCAGAAATAACTGTATCATCAAGACGATTTTCTTCTCCAATTGTACCTATTATCATTTTTCCATAATGAATGCCAATCCATGAATGGAGCTTGTGTTCCTGGCAAACAGAACTTTGGTTCATTTCCTGTGTACAGCTTTTAATCTCAAGCGCGGCTCCCACCGCATCAAGCTCGGATTTTGGAAAAAGCGCCATAAATCCACCACTCAAAAATTTGCTTACAAACCCATTGTGTTTTGTAATGATTGGTGAAATCCTTTTAAGATATTCATTAAAAATCACAAAATGTTCCTGAAGATCACCTTCGTGCCCAATGCAATCCAAAGTCATCTTAGAAAACATAATACACATTTCGATATTCGAAAAATCACCAAGGTTTGTTTTTATTATAGATTCCTTGTTGAGCAGGGTTAAAAATTCCTGAGGCACAAAACGAAGATAGGCTTCATTATAAAGCTTGAGCTCTTCGGTTTTTTTCTGCATCTGTTTATACAAATCGTTTTGAATAATACCAATAAGCAGAATCTGAATTGTCAGATATATAATTACAAAAAACGGAAACGTAGACAAAGACATAAGAGTCCTGTTTTTTGTATAAGCAATATCCATAAGAGCACCAATGATAATAATAAAAAAGCTTAAAAAGTTTAAAAGTGAATATCTCTTATGATGCAAAATATTTGTAATACAGACAATAACAACATAAAGAAATACAACTCCCATTGCAATCTGTAAAGCTGGAACCAGCTGGTTTGAATAAACTGCCGGCAAAACAAGCGATGTAATTCCAAGAGCTGTAACTAATGTTAGGATAACATAACGAAGGATTTTTTCCCAAACCATTTTGTGTCGTGGAGGATACATTGCAAAAAGCATTTGTAGCGTTACCGACGGTCCAAGCCACAAAGCTATATATTCAATCTTAACTTTTACTTCTGGAGGAATCCACGGAAAAACAATTCCGATTGTGGAATAACCACATGTAAAAAGTCTTAACGCAAATGACAGTGTAAGCAATCCAAGATATAAATATTCTATTCTGTTTCTGTTTATCAAAAACTGGACAAGATTCAAAATGCATATAAATATAAGACAGCCTAAGATAACTGTATTAAAAATAAGATAACTTGTATTAAGCTGTGAAAGACTGTTTGCTGTTCCTAACAAAACAGTGCCACACAATCCGCCCTTTCGGTAAAAATAGTTGGAAACAAAAAATACAATCTCGACATTTCCTTCTTCGTCCGGATAAAACTCACAATAGATTGGCTTAATGGAAGAATGCGAATTTTTGGACGTCACATCATAATCTTCCGAAAGCATTGCAAAAGGGTCGCCAAGAAAAGTAATTATCTTTCGATTTACATAAATCGAACAGGAGGTTTTAGGGGCATCCTGAACAAGAAGAGCGTATTTTTCCTGAGGATTTAATCCGGTATAAACATATCGGTAGCAGCCATAAGTTTTTGGATCTATAGGCTCGCTCAGTTTTCCGGATTCTACTGCATTTTTAATATCCTTATTCCAATAACCGGGAACAATGCTTTTGTAATCTGCGGGAATACCATTATCAACGGCTTCAAAAGTTTGATATGGACTTTTTTGAAAATATAAATCCCATTCCCCATCAAGACGTACAAAACTTTTTTTTGTGCGGGAAGTCTGAGCCCAAGATCCAATGCAAGAGAAGATAAAAAGAATTATAAAAAAGTGACGAACCGTTTTATTCAAGAAACCGCTTTCCTTTTTATATTTCAATTATAAACCCATTCTAATTTGAATGCAAAAAACTATTGCTGTTTTTGTTCCTTTTCGCTAATAAACAAACCAATTATTGTAATAACAGAACCGGTCAAACCAAGCCAGGTAATTTTTTCGTGCAGGGTAAAGAATGCAAAAACAATTGTTACAACCGGAATAAGATAAAGGCCGCAGCTTACTTTGACGGTGCCAACAATTTCGCAGGCTTTGTTCCAGGCGCTAAAGCATAATCCACTTGCAATTAAACCCAGGAACAAAAGATTGAACCAGTTTATTGCTTTAGAAAAGCGATCAGCATTCAAAGCTTTGTCAAAAGTCACATACATAGAAGTGCCCGGTTCAGCAAATCTCCAGCCGGCAAGAACAAGCGGAATCATAAAGAGAACTGCAAAAAAGAAAATCTTGCGGGTTGAACAAATAGGATCATATTTCTTTTTATTGATGATGGAAACAAACAACGAATAAAAACCCCAGCAGATTGCAGAAAAAAGAGCCAGCAAATCACCTTTTGGATTGAGCTCAAGCGAAGCTTTTCCGTTAAAGCAAACTAACGCAACACCCAGAATTGAAATTATAAATCCCAATAAGAACCACAGATTCAAATGATTCTCTTTAAGAAAGTACTGAGCTATCATTGCCGTAAACAGCGGACAAATGCTTACAATTACACTTACGTTTGAAGCATTTGTAAAATTGATTGCCATATTTTCTGAAAACTGATAGAGCACAACTCCCGAAAGTCCAGCCAACGAAAAAATAATATTATCACGACATTCTGTTTTTTGAATTTTTGGATGAATAATCCACAAACCAATATAGGCAGCCAGAAAACGAAAAAACAAAATCTCAAGAGAAGAAAAATCATTTAAAAGTGCTTTGGTGCAGACAAAAGTAATACCCCAGAAAAAAATAGTAACTGCTGCAATTAGATAACCAATTACTTTTCTTGTTTCAACTTTCATGGAGTAGAATATAACATAAATATTTTTGAATTTCTATGCTATAATTATTTTGAGGTTTTGATATGAAAGGTTTGCATAAAATTTGCCGGCTGCTTTTTCCAATAGTTTTATTCTCTTTTTGCCTGAACGCGTGGAGCCAGAGTTCCGCTTATCCAGATATTGAGCCGCTCTTTGTTGCAAACGAGGCAGCTACCTACACCGCCGATGAATTATTCCAGACAGCACTTTTATACTCGGAATGCCAACCCAATTCAGAAAACTGGAACCGCTGCATAAATCTTTTCGAAAAAATCAAAGCCCAGATTATTACCCCGCAAACAATGGCTCTTTCTGAAGAAGAACGCGGAAAAACAATTCTTAAGCTTTTATATGAAGTATGCCTTAGCCGGTATTCGGCGCTACAGACCAAGGTTGATGTTGCAATTCAAACCGGTGAATACAACTGCGTTTCTTCTGCAATCCTTTATATGGCTCTGGCAAAAGCAGCCGGTCTTCAGATAAAGGGACAAAAAACTTCAGAACACGCCTTCTGCTCTGTTTATATTCCGGTAGAAAAATCTGGCCAGTCAAAAAAAATAGATGTAGAAACAACAAATCCTTATGGCTTTAATCCGGGAAGCAAAGAAGCCGTCATGCACGAAAATGAAATTAAAGGCTACTATATTGTTCCAAAAACTTATTATTCAAACCGGAAGGAAGTAACAGACTCTCTTTTTGCAGGACTCATTGCCGGGAACCTCTGTTCTTATTATCTTGACCACGATGATTATAACAGCGCGGTTCCGCTTGGGGCTGCCCGTTACCTTGCTGTAAGTAATCAAAAGAATTCTGCAACTCAGGATGTCCGAAAGGAATTTGATATTCTTGCGGCAAATTATGTAAACATCATCCCTGAATCTGCAGCAGCTTTTCTGGATACTGTAAACTGGTTTTGTTCATTTATTGACCGCTGGGGTGTTACAACTTTTCTTCAGACAAACATGGATAACGCAATAAATAATTTTCTGGTTTTGACTTATGAAGAACAGGATTTTGATCTTGCCTATGATGGCTGGTTGCAAAGTAAAAAATATGTTTCTGCAAACAAGATTCAATCCTATGAAGAAATGCTTGTGGATACTCTGGTTATTTCTACTGTAGAAGCTCTTCCTCCGGAGGAACAGCTTTCATATATCACAAAGCTTCTGGAAGAAGACCCGGCTGCTGCACAAAACCAGCTGCTTACTTCTACAGCTGCCCGAAACCGTCTTGGGCTTCATCTGGAAAATGTATGGCTTGGAATTTTGAATAATTATATAAACAACCGCGAATACAAAACGGGTTATGAGGTTTCTTTGCGGGCGCTGGAACAACTTCCTAAAAGTTCCAGAATTAAAACTATGCAAAAGAATTTTTATAATAACTGCATTGCAATTATTCATAATGAATTTGCGGGTCTTGCTAATAGCGGGAAATATTCTGAAGCAAAAGAAGTTCTGGAACAGGGACTTGCCGTTTATCCCGAAGATAAAACTCTTAAAAACGACATGTCCCTGCTTTTAAAGAGGATGCAGTAAAAAGCAATTATTCAGCTTCTTCCATCAAGCTTTCAAGATCAAGTTCGCCTGCTACACAAGGAGTTGTAATTCCCCAGTTTTCCAAAACCTGAGGGTGAACTTCTCCAAATACTCCGGCCGGTTTTCCGTCTACCATAAGCTGTGCCTGGCGTCCAGGAATAAAGCGTGGATCATCACTTTCTACAACAGTATATTCGTGATCAAGGAAGTATACTAAGCTTGAAACTTCGCTTGCCAGTGTGTTGAAGTTTGCATTTGCAGCAGCAGTCAAGAATCCAAGGTGCTGGCGTGTGATTGTACCTGTGTTTTCGTCTTCTTTGATGTATGCAACTTTACCAATTTCGAAAATCTTGTGTGGGTACATTGCGTTGGCACTACCGGCTTCTGCACGACAAAGTGAAGAAAGGATTTCCGGACGGATAAACTGGTAGTTTTCGCTCATAGGATTAGCAATTTCGATTACTTTTGAGCCGTCAATGCGCATATTATCTACGTAGTCCTTTTTAGAACCAACATAGTTGAAGATCATTTCCTGATATCCAAGACCAACCATCAAAGTTTTTGCCTTGCGACTGAACTCTGTAAGTGGGAGCAGGCGGCCTACAGTAAAGTCCTGAGGAGTGCGTGGCTCAAATGAAGCAACGTTGCAGCCAATCATTACGTCTTCAATAATATCTACTTCGTGAAGGAAGTCGTTGCGGTAAGGGGCTGGGCTAAGGGTGATTTCTTCGCCGCTAATAGAAACAGTGTTACCCATTCTAATAAGAGCGTTCTTTACCTTTTCAATATCAAAATCGCTTCCAAGAAGCTTGTTTACTGCAGCAAGTGTAGTCTTTGTTGTAGGCTGGAAGTAGTAAGGAACCATGATATCCTTGCCAAGGCCTGTGTCATAAGGATGTTTTACCAAAATTGGTTTAATTTCGTAACCCTGGTCAGCAAAGTCGCAGGCAACGATATTGGCACTCAAAATGAGGTTTTCAATATTATCACCGGTAAGCTCTACCATAAGGTCCTTGTCGCCAACCTGAACAGCACCAAGTGTTGCAGAGTTGATGATTGGAGCCATAGAAAGAACTTCGTCCTTGGCATCGCTTAAAAGCGGGAATTTTTTCATGTCCTGCAAGATCCAGCCAAAGTCTTTTCCTTTTGGATGATCTGTAAGAATCTGACGGCAGGTCATTGGTTCTTCACACTGGAGTGGAACAAAACTTGTCTTGTCCGGGTCCACTGCGTGATATTTTACAGGGAACTTAATCTGGTCAATGCGGTAAACACCCATAGAAATTGACTTGCGTTTGCGTCCAAAGTTCCAGGCCAGCTTTTCCTGTGTCTGAATAATATCCTTGAGCAT
>JAILBH010000070.1 GCA_024681195.1 Treponema sp. | reverse complement strand
CCATGAGTTTCTCCATTTTCATCAACCGTAAATCCACAGGTAGAGAATCGGGCATAGTTACCAACCCATGTAGTGTAAGATGTATTCTGTCCGTTTGCCATACAGAAGTTTGCTGGACCAGAGTTGAAGCCAAAGTTCAACATACCGTTCTTTGGATTTACCTTCATAATTGGCTCTGTAATGTAGCCCGAAGTCTGAGAAATACCTGCATCCTTAAACTGCCAGATATCCAGTACAACATCATCGGTAAGGAGGTTGTTGTTATCTCCGTTTGGCTGGCGGTTATAGTAATTGTCGTAAACAGATTTTACGCCAGTTGGGTTTTTTGTAAGATTAACTGTACCTGTATATAAACCCTTTGCCTCATTGTTGTTAGAGTTATTCAAAGAATCTATTCTGTTTACTGTAACTACAAGGTTTCCGGACTTGGCTGTAGCAGGAATTGCATATCCGCCCACACCTTCTCCACCGGCGTTTTCATTATAATCTGCTGTTACATTACCACCACCGGTTTTTTCAAACTTAAGGGTTCCACCGCTTACATTAAAGCCTTCTATGTTCAGAATTTCTGTTGCGGCAACTCCATAGTTTCCTTTTGCACTTCTTGCATAAACACTCGGGTTGTTTTTCTTGAGGTCAGAAAGTGCGGTTTTTACTCTTATGATATACGGAACAACATCTACCTTGTAGCAGCCTGTTAGCGCACTGCTGGCTGTAGAAGTAGTTCCCGGAGTAGAAGATTTTGCATTTGCATAAGTTACATTTCCACCCTGTAAAGCAGGAGATCCCTTATCCATAGCAGTAAACTTGATAGAAACGTTTGATGCTGCCTTTTTAGAAATCTGCTCTGTATTAAAGTGGAATTTAAAGGTTACGAGATTCTTTCCTTCATCATCATATACATCACTTATAAGTTCGAATACCCATGGCTTAGCATTTGCACCTGTAAGCATAGCTGCTGCGCCTTCTACAGGTTTTCCTTCATCATCCAGGTGATACATGTTTGTAGAAGTCCAGCCTGCAGTTGTAGTTGCAGACGAATCTCTCTGAGCAATAACAAATTCGTTTCCACTGTTATAGCCAGGAATTACTACCTTTATTTTTTCTACAATTACGTTATCTGTTGCAGTTCCATCAAAAGTAATCATTCCCGAAACTTTTGCATCGCGGTCAAGAGTTCCGCTTCCGCCACTTGTGAATCCTGCAGGAAGTTCATTTTCAAGTTCAATGTGTCCGTTGGCAGAATTATTAAGATAAATTGAATTTTCAGCTGCACTCTTCCAGTAGAATGGATTTACCACAGCAGTTGGTGCGGCACTATCTGCAATAATTATGTTTACAGGAAGAACAATGTCTGCCTTTGCACTGCCAGAAGCTTCGTTTCCAAGAGTTGAACCATCGGTTTCATCCCAAATTGTAAACTTAAGATTCTGGTTTCCTTCTTTTACTTCTTTTTCAAGGAAGTCTTTAAGGAGAATGTTTATTGAAAGATCATTTGTTCGAACACTTCCGTCATAAGAGTGACCAACATTATTATAGCCGGTTACTCCTGTTGATTTTTCGGTTCCGTCTTTATACTTATAAGTATACTGCCATCCCAGCGCTGTGTTACCACCAACAATCATTGGTTTAACTTTTACAGCACCCTTAACGTTTATTGTAGTCGGAATTTCATAAGAAGTTATAATTTCTCCCTGGTCGTTCTGTCCGTTATAAACATTACCGTCTCTAACATTTGTTATTCCTGTATATACAGTGGAATATGAATCAACAAGTTCGTAATCATCAACCTTGCCGTTTAAGTTTGTATCTGTACCAAAGATTACACCGGCAATACGAGGAGCATTATTAGAGATTTTTTGATTGATTGCTTTTTCTACATAGTTTCCTGCTGCATCATAAGCAACAAAGCTCATTGTTATATTACCGTCGAGCATGTTAGAAGAATCTAACGAAGCGTTCCAGTTATACTGTCCTCCACTAAACTGAACACCTTCTACCATACAGTCACCGTCTTTGTTTACAGTTTCATCATTTGCGCTGTAAACAACTGTTGTACCGCTTTCCTGAGAAAGGTTATCAATTATCAGAGCATAGGCAATATAAACATCTTTGCTGTTTGCATCTGTAAGAGTTCCATCAAGATTTAATTTGTTTCCGGTAATTGATTTTATAAGGTACTGTACATTATCTATCATACAGATTCCGCCAACACGGATTGTATGATTTGAGATTAATGAAGTATCTGTTATAACTACCTGATTACTGTCTATTGAAGCCGCAGCCTTATACCAGTAAAGTCCATCCTGTTTAGAAACGTTTGTGCTGTAAGAAGTAATTACTCCACTGTCATTTACATTTCCAAGCTTTATAAAGTTAGCTTTACCATCACTTCCAGAAGCAAGCATTGGATCAAGTATATAACGTCCCTTTACTCCTTCAACAACTCTATCGCGGGTAAAGAACATTGCAATTCGCTTAAAGCCACTCTGGTTGTTTGCACCACCACTTGGTTCTGCATAAGTACCACGTACTGTATAAGCTCCGTTTGACTGATAGATTTTTCCTGTATCAGGTTCAATGTCTTTTCCGTTTCCAGACTCAACTGTAAACGAAGGATCCTTATTATCATAATAAACAGTTAATTTTTCTGTTCCCTGAATTCTTGATTCAGAACCATCTGTAAGAATAATTTCATAGTCTAAGCGGCCAAACTTATCATCTTCTGTATTTCCTACAGGAATCTTAATATTATAATTTTTAAATTTTCTTGTATCTGCAGGATCCAAAGCAGAAACCTTTGTTGAATCAAACCCTACTGTTTCTTCTTCGCCACTTGTTGTTGTCCAAAGAATATTAGTTCCATTTACAGAAATTTCGCGGATTCCACTTTCATCTTCTACAGAACCAACAAGATACCACTGACCCTTTAAGAAAAGACCGCTGGCATAGCTTCGGCTTGCAGATTCTTGTGTTAATGCGGCATCACTATATTGAACAAATCTCAAAGGATTATTCTGGCCAAAGGTTGGAGCTTCCGGATCTATTTCAAATTTGTAAACATCTGAAACAGTAACTTTTCCGGTTGAACTTACAGCATAAGCCCTTATACCAATTTTTCTGTTTTTATTATCTACCTTGTCATTTAATTCGCGGTTACCGTTTATGATGAGATACCAGTTCAATTTTGAATTACCCTGAACCGGAATACCCTTTCCAATTATTGAACCAAGATCTGTTTCTTCAACCATTTCGCCGGTAAGATCTTTTATCTGATATGAAGTTACTGTCTTGGCATTCATTAATGTCTGCAAATCTGTTGCCCAGCTGGAACTAAAACCTGCTGTCTCATTATAAGAAGGGTCTATTTGAATATAAACATCCTTTACACTTGCAGAGGTATCATGAATTTCTGTTGAACCGGTAATACGAATTGTACCACCAACACTTGAATCATTTGATGGGTAAGAAATATCTACAAGAGGTCTGTCTCCATTTGGAATAACATTAAAGTAGAATGCGTCGCTTTCGGTTTCGTATTTGTTTGTTCCGCAGTTTCCAAGCTCATCAGTTGCACGGAGCCATATATATACCTTTTCGATATTATCATAGGTTCCCTGCTGATTTTCTGGAACTTCATAAAGTTCAAACAATGCTTTTTTCAAAAGCTTTGCATGGAAGCTTGTTGTATCTGGAGTAGTAATTTTATCATCAAATACAATCTGCCATCCAAGTTTACTTGTATGAGTTATGTTATTTTCATCTGTGATATCCTGCCATCCAAGAAGAGGAACTGCTGTTGCTTCTTTTGTAAGAGCATATTCAACTTTTACAATTGTGTTAGAATCAGATGTTGTTCCGCGCAGGGTAACTGATGATGAACCATAAACTTGTGAACCGCTTGTGTAGTTAGAAAAATTAATTTCTGGTTCTGTGTTATCTACCATTGCGTCATAGTATTTAAAAATACCACTTGAATTTGTATTTGCTGCAGCATTATCTTTGATATTTATTTCGAGCTTTGAAAGTCCTGTTGTAATAGTAGAAATATCAAAACAGGTAATAATTTCTTTATGCTGCTCTTTTTCTGAAGCTTGAGTAATGTCTATTGTTTTTCCTGTTTCCGGATCTTTGTTTGCAAACTTAAGAGTTACAGAAGAAATTCCGTTTGTATCTTTTGCCTTACATTTAATATACAAATATTTGTTAGTTCCACCAAACTTATCTGTTATGATACTTGAATCTGCAATCTTCCAGCCGGTTATTGCGGTCTGTGGATTATCTATAAGAGTATTGCTTGTGTAGTAATACATGTTTTCCAGAATTGGATCGTCTGTATCTACCTTTACATAAAGAATATCGTCTGCGGTGTTACCGGTTTCGTTATAACCAAATTTTACAGAATTTGCATCCTGAATTTTTGGACCATAAGAAGTAGAAGAGGTACTTGCGGTATTTGATATATAGATTTTTCCGTTTTCTATCTTTTCTTTAATCTGGAAGAAAATCTTTTTAGAACCGTTAGAATTAATTGTGTAAGCCCAGATTCCATTCTTATAAACATTTTCTGCAGCAGCCCACTGTGCATCTGTAGGAGCATCTGTTTCTGTTACATCCTGTGCAATAACCTTTACATATTCAACAGCACCATCATCATCGTCTATTGTTCCGGTAAGCTCACTGCGGTTAGACCATACAGGATTATCACAATCCATTCTTTGTGGCTGCTGATCTTCATCTTTGTAAGTTAATGGCAAAGAAGTAAGATGGATTACAGGTCGGTCTGTATCCTGATCTACTACCCCAGCACGAGGAGCACTGTAACCGATGTTACCGGCCTTGTCTTTTACAGCAACTGTAAAGCAAAGCTTTGTTCCGTCTGCAATTTGATTTGTACCATCCAGCTTTGCTGTGTTTATATTTGTAAACTTCCAGCTTGTTGTACCTGACTTTGTTGCAGAAACTTCGGTCCAGCCTGCCGGAGGTACTGCGGTTTTTGCTGCCGGTGCAGATGGAACTGTATTTCCTGTATAAGTTTTAAAATAAAGTCCAAGCAGCTCTTCAATTCCGTTTTCATCATCCGAAGTTCCTGTAAACGAAATAATTCCATTTACCTGAATTATATCATCCGAAGTATCTGCGTCTGCCGGAGAATTTTCAGAAACCAAAACCTCCGGTGGATCAAGGTCTACATTTACAGTTGCAACTACAGCCGGTGTTGAATTTCCTTCTCCAGCTGCATCCGTTGCCGTTGCCGAAATTGAAACAGTTCCACTGATTGAAGGTAAAAGACTTGAAACATCTGCTTCCCAGATTCTAAGAGTTGGATCTGCAGCTGCCCGAGTCTGTAGCACAGCAGAATCTGCAGGATTACCCGCTGCATCAGCTTGGGTTCGTACTTTGCGCAAAGAAGCAGGAACTTTTGTATTTACACCATCACGCGAAAGAATAAAAGTATTTATTCCTGCAGTTCCGTTTGGATTTGTAGATTTATCAGAAACAGTTCCCCACAAAACAAGAGGTTCTGTATTACTATTTGTATAAATAATACCGCTGTGACTTTCTGTTGTAATATCAGAAGGAGGTGTTGTATCTACATTCAAAGAGTAATTTATAAACTTTGTATCAACTCCCTCAAAGTTTACAATTGCAAAATCAAGTCCGGTATTACCAACATAGTCTTCTACAGCCAGGACAAGATAGTTGTTGCCTTCTTTAAAGCCCGAAAGTGTATTATTATAATTTGATTCTACATCCTTATAATATTTATAAAATCCTTTATTATTTGGAGTTGTAGTAAAAACCGTACTTCCTTCAAATATTTGTGACTCATCTACCTCTGGAGGATTTTTATAATTTCCCTGATCATCTTTCTTTCTGCCAACATTGTAGAATACTCGTTTTGTCTGAGTTGCTGTTGGTGCAAATTTTCCTGTTGGAGAATTAATAACAGTCTCTTTGAGTGTTTTTATTTCTTCTGCTGCAACATCAGGATCAGTACTAAGTTTTTGTTCAGTTTCAAAAACCTTATAGTAAATCATCTTTACGCCACTACCGTTTGCATTATCTTCAAACTTTCCGCGAATCTGAATTGTAGTAGCATTACCAAAGGTTCCGTTTCCGTATTTTCCACCAACCTTCTTATCCTTATCTTCTGTAGGAGTTACATCATCATTATCTGCATTTCCAATGCGGAAGTACAAATTCTTACTGCTTGCATCAATTTCGTGAACGCCATGAGGAGCCTCTGTGTCAAACACAATTGTCAAAGAACTTTTTTCCTGATTACCGGCCAGGTCGGTTGCAACAATATCTGCTGTGATTCCACTTCCTGTATAACCGGAAAAATCTACATTTTCAAACTTAAATCTACCATCCTGACAGCTTTTCAGTATGCTTTCTCCAACCTTAAGTTCAACCTTTTCGATTCCGGTATCATCATCTGTTGCAATACCATTTATATTGCTTTTATTGTTTTGAACATTTCGAACAAAATATGTACTTGTATCTTCATCCAGATGTGAATTTGAAAATTGAACATTCGAAATGCTTGGTTTATCAGAATCATCTTTTAAAGTTATACGGGCTGGGATAGAAATAGTATCGCCACCCTGATTCTTTAAGTAATAAGTAAGCGTAAGCTTGTCCGGGAATTCCTGTGCAGAAGGATCAAGAGCTTTTTTTAACTGAGTATAATTTAAGGCTTCTGTTGCTTCCCAAGTCCCGTTTGTTTGAGATGTTACAGTTGCAACAAGCGTTTCTCCTGTGGCAGTTTCCCTGTAAACATAAAATGGTCCTTCGGTTGTTGTAGCCCAGTTGAGAGTAACTGTAAATACTTCATGTCCTGAAACTGTCCAGGCTTCTGCTTTTTTAGAAATATAATCTGGAACACCATGTGCAGAGATCTCAATTTTTTCTTCGTTAGAAACAAGCTTAAAACCAAAGTCTCCATCAGAAATAATACTTCCGCTTTCTTCACCCTGACTGTCGTTTCCCTGAACTTTTAATAAATAATAATTTCCTGTCTTTAAACTTGCATAATTAGTCTTATGAATTATTTTTGAAGTTTTAAATTTATATGTACTTCCCGAAACACTATAAATTCCAAAGCCGCCTGCTAAATCCAGACCTTCGGCTTCTTCCTGAGTTTTATGCCAATCGTTTCCTGTATTAATAAGCCAGATTTTTTCATCATTTTTTGGAGTACCATTTTGATCACATTCCAAAAGATAAACACCTACTGTATCCGGATCAATCGGGTATCCATCAAGTCCGGGGCTTATTTCTACTTCTATGTATCTGTTTCCTGCTGTTAACTGATAGTCAACATTATCTAAATTTTTTCCTTCTTCCAGAACGTTTCCTGAAGAAAGAATAAATTTTGGATTGTTTGCCGGGTTTATGGAAAACTTACCCTTTGAAACTTTATATGGCTCCAAAAGAGATATTACATCATTTGCAGTAGCTGCCCTTGTGGCTTCGGTTCCATAGTTTTTATTCATCATGTGGTACAAATCTGTAATCTTATAAGCTCCCTGCAGCAAGGTTGCTATTTCGGAGTTCATATAATAAGTATTTGTACTGTTTCCTTTTTTGTCTTCTTCTGTCTGATTGCTTCCGTCTACAGGAAATCTTTGTGCACCATCATAAATTGTAATTGTACAATAACGCTGTTCTGTTTCTCCTATTGTTTCAATTACTCCGTTTTCATCTGTATGTCCGTAAATATCTGCATAATCATTGGCTTTGTCTGATTCGTAAACAGCAACATCCTGTTCTATTGTAAGAGGAATATTATCAAGACCAATTGTTTTCATTGGCTCGGTGCTGTCTGCACTCTGGTAAATATTTACTTCTATATGGCTTACATCATTATCATCTGCAGCCTTTCCTTCAATGGTAAAAGAACGTCCATAGTTATCAAATCCACTTTGTCCGTCTTTAATACTTGGTCGCGAAATTACCAATACAGGTGCAGTGTTATCAATTGTAAATGTTGTACTTTGAGTTGTTTCGTGATCACCCTTATCTTTTATGGAAACAGTAGCCTGATAGGTACCGTCCATTATGTCCATTTCCTGATAATCAATTATTGCTTTCCAGGTTCCTGTTCCGGGAAGAAGAGGATCTTGTTCCCAAACAGCATCTGTTTCTTTGGTGCTTACGGTTCCGTCGGTACGTTTAAGAAGTACCCTAATGCTTTTGATTGTTCCATCATCTGACCATCGGCCTGTAATTGCAAAAACATCTCTGATAACAGAATCTACTTTTGGTGAATCTATAGCAAGACCAGGTGCCTGTGTATCTACTGCAGAACCCAATCCGATTTCACAAGCGGTAAAAAGAGAAAATAAAAATGTAAAGCACAGTGCAAAAACAAAAACACTGCTTGTTTTCCTTAGTAATTTTTTCATAAAACACACCTCTGTTTCGCTCAATCTTTACTTAAAAACAACACTTTTTATCAAAAAATTACTTTTTTCTATTACTGCAACTATAATTATCGGCAAAAATATATAAATTCTTGACCGATAAGTCCTTTATGGTAATTTAGAGTATCAACAACTTTTTTTTAAGATTTAAATATTTAGATTTTTAGGAAAATAATATTTTTAAATAAAAAGGCCTTGGTTTCCCCAAAGCCCCCTTATAATATAAGTATTTTGCTGCAAAAAGGCAACAGAATTTATTTATTTTATGTAATTGCGAATTTTTGCTGCAAATTCCTTAAGTGCAGCAGGATTTCGCTGGAAAGCAGCCAGTGCAACATCAGGAAGAGCTCCCCCAGGGCTGGCTGCAGCCCAATATCTAACATCATCAGCCTGACGGTCTACAGCCTGTGCTCGTGAATGTACCGGAGCAAGTCTTGTAATATCAGAAAGTCCCATCTGAGCATCTTCGGTAAAAAATTCTGGAACATATCTTTTTGCATTTGCATTTTCTGAAATTACCATAACCGAAATTGCCGGAGCAATTATTCCATATTTGATTGTAGAAGAAGCCGGTGGTAATAAGAAGGCCTCGTATCTGCTGATTGTGTTATATTGAATTTGTCTGTGCTCGTGCAGAAATGTAAAAAATGCAGCTGTATGATTTTCTTCTGCAAAATAAAGAAGATCACTTGCTGTTCCATTATACCAGGAAGGATGCGTATATCCCTGACCAGGCCAGCTCTTTAAAGGATCCAGCACACTTCTAAGAGACAATCCTGCCTTAGAAAGTTGAACATCAAGCAGATCTTCGAATGATGTTCCTTTTTTGATTTCATCTATGAACAGATTATATGAATCTACTCCACCAAGAACTTCAATTATGTTTCCTATAAATGCAGTTATTACACGGTCATCTGCACCACTACAGAAGAAAGGACTAAAAACATAAGCCTTTGCATCATTTAAGAAATTCAAAAAATCCGGATAATTGTTCGGTATGCTGTTTCCCAATTTTTCTACAATTTCTTTATTATAAGCAATCTCACAATTATCAAGAAGAATTGGAGCACATTTTTTATTCTGTAAGGATGAAGGGATTACTTCAAGGATTTTTCCCGGCAACTCTTCAGCTGTTTCTTCCAGTGCATCTGTAACTTCACCCTTCCAGGTAAAAATCATGTCATACTTATTTTTAATAAAGCCCAGATCAAGAGGCCCGTCTGATAATACTTCAAAAGCAAGAGAGATTCCTTCTTCCTTTGGAAAACGTTCCATTAAGGCATCACAATATTCCTGCGAAAGTCCGTAAAAAGCAACTTTTACTGTTTTATCTCTTCTTTTTTTGTTGATGGCATTTGTAATAGTCGTAACGCCTACAACAAGAAGGCTAAAAACTACAATAGCGGCCACAACAATGAGTACAATTTTTTTATTCTGAGAATTTCTTTTTTTGTTATTTTTCTTTGACATATTCGATTTATCGGAAAATTCTCGTCTTTTCTTGATGTTTGGTGTATAATAATAAGATATACATATAAAAAAGAGGTATTTTATGGAAAATGAAGTTAAACAAAGAAACTCATTTACCGGCTCTCTTGGCTTTGTTCTTGCAGCAGCTGGTAGTGCTGTAGGTCTTGGAAACATCTGGCGTTTCCCTTACCTTGCAGCTAAAGATGGCGGCGGTCTTTTCCTTGTCGTTTATCTTATTCTTGCCCTCACCTTCGGCTTTACCCTTCTTATTACCGAAATTGCAATCGGTCGTAAAACACAGGAAAGTCCTCTCACAGCTTACAAGAAGATTAATTCTCGCTGGGGATTTTTGGGCATTTTCTCGTTTGTAGTTCCATTTATTATCTATCCGTATTATTGTGTAATCGGTGGTTGGGTAATTAAGTACATGGCTACTTATCTGGCATTCCAGAGTCAGGCAGCCGTTGCAGATGGATTCTTTACAGGCTTTATTACAGCTCAGTGGCAGCCAATTTTCTTTACAGTAATTTTTGCCCTTCTCTGCTTTGTAATTGTTTACAAGGGTGTTGAACAGGGAATCGAAAAATACTCAAAGATTCTTATGCCTATTCTTGTTGTAATCGTAATCTTTATTGCAATCTATGCATTGTTCATTAAGTTTACAGATCCAGTAACAGGCGTAACAAGAACTGGTCTTCAGGGTGCAGCAGTGTACTTTGTACCAGACTTCAAGGGACTTACAGTTAAAAAGTTCCTTACAGTTTGTCTTGATGCAATGGGTCAGCTCTTCTACTCTCTCTCTATTGCTATGGGTATTATGGTTGCTTACGGTTCTTACATGAAAAAAGATGTAAATCTTGGAAAATCAGTAAACCAGATTGAAATCTTCGATACAGGTATTGCTATGCTTGCCGGACTTATGATTATTCCTGCAGTATTTGCATTCTCTGGAAAAGAAGGTATGTCTGCCGGTCCTGGACTTATGTTCATTACTCTTCCAAAAGTATTTGCTTCTCTTGGAAAGTTTGGTGAATTCCTTGGTCTTATCTTCTTTGTTATGGTTTTGTTCGCAGCTCTTACTTCTGCAGTTTCTATTTTGGAAGCAATTACATCCTCTATGATGGATAAGTTCAATTGGTCTCGCAAAAAGTCAACACTCATCATGGCAGCAAGCACCTTTGTTGTTTCAATTATTGTTTGTCTTGGTTATAACGTATTCTACTTTGATCTTACTCTTCCAAACGGAGCTGTTGGTCAGGTTCTTGATATTCTTGACTATGCAAGTAACAACATTCTTATGCCTTTGGTTGGTATCCTTACCTGTATTCTTATTGGTTGGGTTGCTAAGCCAAAAACAACTATTGATGAAATTACTCTCAATGGTGAAAAGTTTGCCCGCAAGGGTCTTTATGTTGTAATGCTTAAGTTTGTAGCTCCAATTCTTCTTGTTGTAATTCTTTTGACAGGATTTGGTATTATCTAATATTTCTTTTAGATAAAAAAGAGCCTCCGCAATTGGAGGCTCTTTTTTTATTCTGCTTCCCAGAACAAATCATTTAGTGTCATTCCAAGCTCTTTGCAAATTGCTATGCAAAGATTGATGCTTGGATTGTAGTCGCCTTTTTCAATTGCATTAATTGTCTGGCGGCTTACCCCTACAGCCTTGGCAAGATCGTCCTGCGACAAATCTTTTAAAGCCCGGGCAGATTTAAGCTTTAAGTTTTTCATATTCCGCCTCCTGTGACCTATTCTTCAGAATCTTCTTTGTCCAAAGCTGCATCTCTCTTTTTATTGATTGCGTGCTTAATAATAATGCTTATGATTGCAATTTCAATAAAGATTCCGGCTATAAAAGTATAACTCTTGAACCAGTCATCCTTAGATCTTAAGAACTGAAAGATGAATACAGCACCAAGAAGCATCATAATAATGCACCACTTGATATTAAAAGCCTGTCCTACACTGTAATATGCATCGCTAAAGATTGCATATTCAACAAATACCAAAAGACATACAAACAGAATAAGAATCTGCAAAATGCCAGGTCCAAAAAGAACAAGGGGCTTTTCTGTAAAAAGTTCAATAAAGAACACAGCAATTTCACAAATTACAAAAGCAACAAAACCTGCTCTGTAAGCTTTTCCACGTGCTACAATCTGACGTTCGTCATATTTTTTACAATCCTTTTTAGTTGCCTTAAGAACAACCCAAACAATAAGACCAACAGCCAAAGCTATCATTACACCAATTCCAAACCACATAATTAATCTCCTTAAGGTCCTGTGACCTTTTATTAGTTTAAGTTTTACCATAACAAGCAGCGTGCACTTCCGCTTGTCTTTATGTAAAATATACACGACATTTTGTATGTTGTCAAGTTTATTTGTCAAAATTTTTATTTTTTTTTACATAAAAAAAATCCCGTGTAAAACACGGGATTCTCATATAAATTATGATATTCTGTTTAGAACTTTATAACCTTCACATCAAAGCAGATATAGGCTCCGCCTGGAATTACTCCGTTTATTCCACGGTCTCCATAAGCTAAAGCTGGTGGAATAATAATTGTTCTTGTTTCACCAAGAGTCATATCCTGAACCATGTAATCAAAACCAGGAATCATCTGGCCGGCTCCACTTGTAAAACTAAGAGGTTCGTGTCCCTGTGGATGGAATCCGCTGGAAGCATCAAAGGCTGTTCCATCTGTAAGGTAACCAATATATTCTACGGTTACAACCTTACCTTTTCCAACCTTTTCGCCGGTTCCATTTTCCTTAATCTTATAGAAAACGCCTTCTTTTGATTTTTCGCAATCCTTTGTAATTTCCTTAAGCTGTTCTTCGGCTCTCTTCTTTTCTCTTTCTGCCTTTTCCTGATAGAACTTAAGTGCGTTCTTTTCGCCTTCGGCCTTAAGCTTATCAAAGCTCTTCTGTGTTACAGTAAAGGCTTCTGCTTCTTTTCCCTGGCGAACAATCTGCAAAGAAATAATATGGTCTTCCTGCTCAACTGCATCAACAACATCCTGTCCAGAAACAACTTCTCCAAAAATTGTGTGTTTGTAATTAAGCCAGTCTGTAGGAACATGTGTAATAAAGAACTGGCTTCCGTTTGTATTGGCACCGGAATTTGCCATGGCAAGTTTACCAGGCTTATCAAAAATTAATTCATCAACAAATTCATCTGCAAACTTATAGCCAGGTCCTCCGGTTCCATTACCTAATGGATCACCACCCTGAATCATAAAATCTGCAATTACACGATGGAAAGTCAAACCGTCATAAAAAGGCTTTCCCTTAGCTGCATCCAATGTTCCTTCTGCAAGACCAACAAAGTTAGAAACTGTAAGCGGTGTTTCCTTATAAAAAAGATTCAGAATAATCTGTCCCTTTTCTGTTGTAAGAACTGCAAAAACACCTTCTTTTCCGTTCAATGCTTCAATTTCCAATTTTTTTTCCTCCTTTTTTTTCGAACTGCATCCCAAAAGACTTGTTGTCATTATCATAGCTGCAATTACAAAAGCTCCAATTTTAAATAGTTTTTTCATAACTAAAAAATCTCCCTTTTTAATTTATGCAGGAAAGAAACCATTTGCTCATGGCTTCCATTCTCGCAGTCATTGATTCTGTTATTTTAGACTTTACACCAGGCAAATTCTTGCTGTCAAGGTCTGCACAAAGATAAACCACAACCCCTTCTTCGCATGGAATAATAAGGAGGTTTATCTTGAGATTTTTTGGCATTATAGCTCTGATTATACCAAGACCAATATCATCTGTATTTGTAAATATTGTCAAGAATTCTGTAGCTGATTGTTTATAGTCAAGTTTGTAGCGGATTTTTCCAAAGCTGTTATCGTCCATCAGACAATAATAAGTTTTACCGTCTGCATTTCCATAATTCTTATCAGAAACAGGATTTTTGCTGTCTGCATTTTCTATCATGTAAGCCTGTTTATAAAGAATTGTTTCTTTTTTCTTTGTGTTGGAATAATATTTTATTCCCTGCATTTTTGAAACTGAACGTGCAATTTCTGAAGCTTTTTGTACGCTCAATGGTTTTGGTGCAAAATAAAGGCATTCATAAGTATACCAGAAATCTTTTTCGTCTTTTTGAACAAGATTAGATTTTATTGTCTGTTCGTACTGAGTTTTTGGAAGCAATTCAAGTTTTGGAGTGCTTTCATTTAAAATAGTATTTGTAACCTGTCCGTTTCTTATAAGCTTATCGTAATATTTTTGATTTACGATCTGCTTTAAAGAAACAGACTTTTCTTGTGCAGACATTCCAACTCCACAACCAATCAAAAGAGCGGCTGTAACTACAAAAATTTTTCCTGTCTTTATAATACCCAAAAAATCACCTCTGATTTATATTAGCGGATTCCTTTATAAAGAACCCTTACCTGCTTATATAAACCATCACCTTCGCTTTTGGTTTCAACATCTGGAATATCATTAAGAGTTGTGTGGATAAGGCGGCGTTCAAATGGATTCATTGGTTCAAGTAAAATAGAATTGCGGCGTGAACGAACCTTATCTGCAGTTGTATATGCAAGGCGAACAAGCGACTCTTCGCGGCGGATTCTATAGTTTTCTGTATCCAGAATTACGCGAACTTCTTCGTGTCCAAGACGACCTGCATAAATGTTTGCAAGCAGCTGGATTGCATCAAGATTCTTTCCCTTGCGTCCAATAAGGATTGAAGAGTAAGAAGAATCCAATTTAATTCCAAGCTTTTTATCTTCGCGGTAAGAAACGTTTACCTTTACGTCATAACCCATCTTTTCAATCATTTCTTTGATAAAACCAATGAGCTTTTCTTCGAACTCGCCCTGTGGAAGTGGATCTACAACAAGACGTGAATGTTTTTCTTCAATATCCTGATCTTCCATAAATGAGTGAGATGGTTTTGAATCATCAAGAGTATGAACTCTGATTCTTACATATCCTTTTTTGAAAAGAGAGTTTTTCTGTGTCTCAAGAATTTCTACATCAAACTGATCTCTTTCAAGACCAAGCTCATTTGCTGCAATTTCAATAGCTTCTTTTTCAGTTTTTCCTTCATATTCGTAAGTCATTTTATATATCTCCTATCTTGTGGCCCCTGAGCCTGTCGAAGGGTCTTCATAGTTTTTATTTTCTTTTTCCTTTTGCCTTTGGTGGTAAAGTTTTCTGAACAACGGCTGGTCTTGCGTTGTCTGCTTTTTCTGCCTTCTTTTTAGCCATCATCTTGTTTATTACAATCTGCTGACCAACCTGCCAGATGTTACTTGTAAGCCAGTAAAGCAAAAGTCCGGCTGGTGCATTATAGAAAATAAAGAAGAACATAAACGGCATACCGTAAGTCATAAGCTTCATTGTTTTTGCATTTGCACCACCAGAAGGATTCATATCCTGTGTTATCTTTCCGGACAAAATCTGAGTTGCAACATAAATTATTGGAAGAAGTCTAAGCTGGTTTCCAAGGAATGGAATATTAAACTTAAATGTAACAATGCTGTCTCCATCACTTAAGTCTGGAATCCACTTAGGAATAAACATAGCTCCACGGAATTCAAAGTAGTTGTTAAAGAGGTTGTACATTGCAATGATGATGAGGAACTGGAACAACATTGGAAGACAACCTGCTGCAGGATTATATCCAGCTTCCTGATAAAGCTTTGATGTTTCCTGCTGAAGCTTCTGCTGGTCCCCTTCATATTTTTTCTGAATTGCCTGAAGCTTAGGCTGGAGCTCCTGCATCTTGAGTGTTCCAAGCGACTGCTTTTTAGAAAGTGGGAACATAAGAAGCTTGAGTACAACTGTAAGAACAATAATACAAACACCCCAGTTAGAAATAATCTTGTGAAGCATTTCAAGACACCACTTTAAGATTGCTTCAAGCCAGCTGAACAAACCGCTTGTCTGAAGTGCTTCGGAAATTTTGTAACCTCCAAAGTTCCAGGCATTGTTTGATGGAACATTGTAAATCTTAAGGCTCTTATCATCGCGAGGTCCAAAATACATATAGTATGAATCCTGGATATCGCTGTTTGAATAAGCTTTACGTGTAAAGAATGCCTGAGCATTAGCGTAATCATTTACTTCTACTTTTGCAGAATAAGTTGGAACTCCAAGAATTGTTGCATCAGTAGGAATAACAAGCTCCATAAAGTATTTACCGGCAATTCCACCCCAAAGAATTTCTTTTTCATAGGTCTTTTCAAGACCGCTGGAAAGAATAATTTTTTTTGCTTTTTTTCCGTTGTAAGCAATGAACTGTCGGTTTTCATATTTATTCTGCTTTGCATTAAAATGAGGACCAATCTGTGGAGAAGTTCTTAAAGTATAAGCTGTTCCGTTAAAATCCAGACCCTTTCCGTCATTTCCGTGAATCATTACATCCAGCTTAAACATGTATTCGTCTTCTTTAAAGCTATAGCGTTTTCCAACTGAGTAAGAATGTGGTATTCCGGAAGAATCCTTTATAGTAAAGTTTCTCTTAAAAAGGATTGTGTATTTATCAACCATTTCGTAAGAAAAGATTTCGTTGATGATTGTGTTTGCAGCTCCACCAATTGCAAGAGAACAGGTTCTGTTCATTTCGCTTATGTTATCAGAAAGCTGTACATAATCATTTGTATCTTTGTCGTTGTGACCAATAAGCTTGTA
>JAILBH010000068.1 GCA_024681195.1 Treponema sp. | reverse complement strand
TTTTATCCCTTTATTGGCTGCCCTTCTTGCTTTTACAACACTTACTTCCTGCGAAAATTTCTTACATGGCGAACAGGTTAAGCAGGATTTGATTGATTACATTGCCTACTGCAACGCCAAAGAATGTACCCTTTATATTTCTCAAGATTCTTCTACGGGGGTATTCCTTTCTTCTGCAAAACAAAAGTGCAGGGTAGGTTACACAACGGAGCTGCAGGTTACAGTAAATACATCAAATTATGTTTTTAAGACACTGGATGCCGTAAGCATAAATGATTTGAATATCAGCCGGGAGGATTGCGTAGAATACAAAACCGAAATAATTGATGAAGATAAGGGTATTTATAAAATAACAATAAAGCTTTTAAAAGAAGCACATGATATTCTTATCTGTCCGGTTTGCAGCCTTATTCCAAAAATAACTGGAGTTACTCCTGCAATTGAAACTTCAGGTTGCGAACAGGATCTTGAAATAAAAGTTTCTTTTAACAAAGCAATGGATAGGGAAAGCTTTGCAGATTTTTCCTGTCTTAAAATTACTTCCGATGGAGAAGACCTTACCAGTCTTTTTGCAACTCCTTTTTTTACAAGCGATGGAACAACCCTTGTAATCACTCCTCTTTGTGCTTCTCAGTCTGAAGATTTTAGTTCAAGCTTTCTTCTGGAACCAAGCGGCAACGTAAACACCCGAAAGATTACTGTTGAATTCAAGTTTACCGGCGACCAGAAAGACAAAGAAGGCATTCCAATAACCGGCTACAGCGAATATACCTACAAAGTAAACAAAAACCTTTCGCAAAACGAACTTCCTTCCATGCAGGTAGAAATCACAGGTGATAGCGGCGACTTTACCCCGACAATAGGAATCAAAGACTGCATAAAGACATATACCTACCAGCTGTCATTCAGGCCTTATGATGACTATGAATTTATCCGCTGGGAAATTTTTAACAAGGTAAATGGAGCTGCAATTACAAACGGCAGCTACATCACAATAGAAAATCCCAACGACCGAAATACAACTTTCACTTTTGCAGCACTGCCGGAAGATGATAATGTCCTTGTTGCGGTAAGGCCGGTGGTGGTTGAAAGGCCGGAGATTTTTTCATATTCACCTCAACAATCTTCAAATAATACTTATAAAGATTCCATGATTCAGTTTATTTTTGATAATGATATGGATCCTTCTTCTATTTACTATAGTAAGGATGAAATTCAGACAATTAACGCTTATTATAATATTGACTATGCTAATTTTTTACCTGCTGTTGATCCTGCCGAACTGGCTGACGGTGCTACTTTACAAAATCATTATGGTTACAAGCAGGGAAGTGGAACAGACGAAGAATATATTTATAAAAACATTTCAATAACCCTTCAAGGTACCGATCAAAATATGAACAAATGTTTTGATGCCCCGGTTTTTGAAGGAAAAAGAGTAGTTACCATTCCTTCAAGTAAGACCGCAGAACTTCCTAATTATGCAGTTGTGCAGGTTTCAATAAATAAGAATTTTTGTTTCATAAAAGATGGAATTCCTGTCGTTATGAAGAAAAGCAAAAACTGGACTTACCAGGTAAGCAAACAAAAAGATGGAGATGGACCAGTTCTTTCTTATGACACTGATGTTAAGGTTTCTTTCCCTGGTACAAATGGAAAAGAAATAATAAAAGGAACTTGTCCTGTTACGCCATGGCAAACAGGTAATAATCAAATCTATAACAATGAACAAAAACTTAGACTTGAATTAAAGATTCATGATGAAGGTATAGGACCTGCAGATATGTTTACCTTAAAACTAGAAAAGGTCATGGATAGTAATTATGAAACAAGTAGTGTCGATTATGAAAAATCTATTAAATTCCATTCTATTTCCATTGCGACAAATGATGCAACTTTTGAGGATTCAGAAGTAGACCTTTCGGGCTTGAACCTTCCTGACGGTGTTTATAAAGCAAGTTTTATCTTTAGAGATAAAAGTGGAAATCCTCTGGTATATCCTCCAAAACCTGCGGATAATTCAGAAACTAAGGGATACTATTTTACTATAGATAATGCAATTGCGATGGCGACCCCTAATGTTGTAGATAATAGTGATGGAACCGGCGGAAAAATAAAGCTCTCATGGACTCTAAGACCAGACTGGAAAAAAACAAAAATCCGTTGGAAAAAACAGGGAACATCACAGTGGTCTAATTATGAAGAGTTTACTAATAAAGATCTTACGTCTAAGGATTATTCCTTTTCTGGTTTGGCAAATCTTACTTCTAAATTTGATTTTGAAATTGTTAATTATGACTATAAAGGTAATTTTCAAACAATAAATTTAAATGATGTTGCAACAGCTGGGCTTGATAAAATTACTGTAGCGGGAACACCAGCTAAGACATTGTATTTTAGCAATGAAACCTTTAATAGTGATGGTCTTACTGTTACTGCTTATCTAACAAATAATAACTCCTGGGTAATCAATAACTATTCAAACAATTTGGGGCATTCTGTGAGTACAGGTAAAGCAGTTCAATTAAGTTATACATTAAATGGCTACACACGCGAAGACACTATTGATGCAACTTATTATATAGCAGAAAGTGATGCACTTACACAAAGTCCTGTTAAAACTGGAACTGTAAATTTAGATGTTACTCATGTAGAAGATGCTTATAAATATGCTGGTACGGATATTCCTTATCCTGATCCTGTTACAACAACAAGGACCTTTGATTTGTATAAGTTTGGTGATTTCCCACAGACAAAGGCTGCCAATCAGGAAGATTCTTATTATTCAGAAGAAACTGTTTATCATGGCTGGTACCTTGGAAGTGATGGATATTTTTATGAAAAGTT
The DNA here is from genome assembly GCA_024681195.1 of Treponema sp. Lineage (GTDB taxonomy): Bacteria > Spirochaetota > Spirochaetia > Treponematales > Treponemataceae > Treponema_D. Next base: position 9,847 of record JAILBH010000068.1, on the reverse strand, counting down.
TGGTGGAAAGTATTATAAAGTCGAACCTATAATATGGCGTGTTTTATTAAGTGAAAATGGTAAGTTGTTTCTCTTTTCAAAGAATATAATTATGGGAAACATATTATTCTATGATGGAAGAGATAATGATTGGGCGAGAGACTTAGATGGTTATAACAATAATAAAACAATCTATGCAAACAATTATGAATTTTCAACAATGCGTGCTTATTTGAATGGGCTTTCGTATTTGACAAGAGTAAGTTCAAGTGCTTATGCTGATTATATGATAGACCATACTTATGAAGGAAATGGTTTTTTACAAAAGGCATTTACAGACAGTGCACAGCAAAATTATATTATAGAAACAGAAGTGGATAATTCTATAGTAAGTGCAAGACCAGCTGCCTATAATGATTGGAGTACATACAGTCAGGAGCGATTTTCAGAAGCCTATATAGATGTTAAGTATGTTTGTAATAACACAAAAGATAAAGTTTTCCTATTAAGTCGGCAAGAATGTTCAAATCTGGATTATGGTTTCTATGAATGGCTGAATAATTGTGATGATTCTGCAAGAAATTTAGCTTCTACTGATTATGCAAAAGCAAATAATGTAAGTAATGAATGGTGGTTACGTACTCCAAACGATAGTTATAATCAAAGTTTTACTATACATAGTTTTCAGGGTAGGGAAGATTGCAATTTTGTTTATAAAATAAATCCTGTAGGAATTGCCCCTGCAATGTGGATTGAACTGCCTTAGTTTGCCTTACCCAGCTTCGAAAAATTCAACCTCAACGCATTCATAACCACGCAAAAGCTCGAAAGGCTCATGGCGGCGGCGCCGAACATAGGATTCAGGTGCCAGCCTAAAAGTGGGACAAAGGCACCTGCGGCTAACGGAATGCACAACGCGTTGTAGAAAAAGGCCCAGAAAAGATTCTGCTTGATGTTGCGGACGGTGGCGCGGCTCAGGCGGATGAGTTCTGGCAGCTGGAGCAGGGAATTTTTGACCAGTACAACATCTGCGGCATCTATGGCTATGTCGGAACCGGCTCCTATGGCAACTCCTGTGTCGGCAATTGTTAAAGACGGAGCGTCGTTTATGCCGTCTCCTACCATGCATACTTTCCCCTGTTCTTTTAGCTTAGTAATAGAGTCTGCTTTTTGATCCGGCAGAACTCCGGCTATAACTTCTGTAATTCCGGCCTGGGCGGCAATTGCTTTTGCTGTTCGTTCGTTGTCTCCGGTGAGCATTACCGCTTTTATTCCAAGCTTTTTAAGTTCCTTTATTGCCTGCGCACTGTCTGGTTTAAGGGTGTCTGCAACAGCAATAATTCCAAGCAACAGGCTGTTTTTTGCAAAAAGTAAAGGTGTTTTACCCTGGTCCGAAAGTGAACGGGCAGTTTCTATAATAGAATCTGGCAGTTCCGCTTTGGATTGAATAAACGAAAGACTTCCGCCGGTTAATGAGGCAGCCATAAATAAAACCGGATCTACCCAGGTAGCAGAACACCCGTTTCCCGGATGAATGCTAAAGTTGGCTGTTTCCTGTGGTGTAATTTTGAGCTCCTTTGCTTTAGACATAATTGCCTTTGCCAGCGGATGCTCGCTTTTCGCTTCAAGACTTGCCGCAGCCTGCAGGAGCGACTGTTCAGTTTGTTCTCCATAAGGAATGATATCTGTAACTACAGGATTTCCGTTTGTGAGCGTTCCGGTTTTATCCAAAGCAATAATCTGAGTTTTTCCTGCCTGTTCGAGTGACTCTGCAGTTTTAAAAAGAATTCCGTTACGCGCTCCAACACCGCTTCCAACCATAATTGCAACCGGAGTAGCAAGCCCCAGCGCACACGGGCAGCTTATTACAAGAACGGCAACCGCATGCATGATTGAAGTTTCTACATTAGCACCGGTCAAAAGCCACACAATCAGTGTCACAACTGCAATTGCAATTACAGTTGGAACAAATACTCCCGAAACCTTATCTGCAATTTTTGCAATGGGAGCCTTTGTGGCAGATGCATCACTTACAAGCTGGATAATCTGAGAAAGGGTAGTGTCCTTTCCAACACGAGTTGCACGGCACTTTATATACCCGCTTGTGTTTGTTGTTGCAGCCGAAACTCCATCTCCGCAAGTCTTTTCTACAGGAATGCTTTCTCCCGTAAGGGCAGACTCATTTATAGCAGTAGCGCCTTCAATAATTACTCCATCAACAGGAATGTTTTCTCCGGGGCGGACAACAAAAATATCATCAATTTTTATCTGCTCAACAGGGATTGTTTTTTCTGCGCCGTCTTTTAAAACAACTGCAGTTTGAGGGGCAAGCTTCATAAGACCCTTGAGCGCGTCGGTTGTTTTTCCTTTTGAACGTGCTTCGAGCATTTTTCCAACTGTGATCAAAGTCAAAATCATTGCGGCACTTTCAAAGTAGAGGTGATGCCCATTTCCGCTTGCAACAATCCAGGTGCTGTAGATGAATGAAACACCGGACCCCATGGCAACAAGAGTATCCATGTTTGGTGCCAGATGGATCACACCCTTAAAACCGTTTATAAAAAATTTGCGGTTTATAACAAGAATAATTGCAGCCAGAACGAGCTGCACCAGAGCCTGTGCCAGAATGCTGCTTCCTAAAAAGGCCGGAACTGGCCAGCCCCACATTGTGTGACCCATAGAAACATACATGAGCGGAATAAGAAAGAACAGGGAAGTAAAAAGGCGCCTTTTTAATACAGGGGTTTCGCGGTCTTTTAATGGCTCGTCGGGGGTGGGGGCGCCGGAAGCAACTGCGTCACCAAAACCAGCGTGGGGGCCGGCTGCAACCCTTGCTCCATACCCAGCCTTTTTTACAGCTTCTATAATCTGCTCATCGGTTGCGGTTCCTTCAACTCCCATGGAATTGGTCAAAAGATTTACCGAGCAGGAAGAAACTCCCGGAACCCCATTAACTGCCTTTTCTACACGTGCACTGCAGGCAGCACACATCATACCTGTAACATCAAACTGTTTCATCTGTGTATCCTTTTGCATCAGAAAGCAAATTCTTTCTATATATATAAACCTTATAATCTTCGTTTTCGCTGCTAAACGGCTCGTAGGTATCTTCCAGCACAAGTTCAAAACCGTGCTTTATATACCATTGCCAGTTACAGTCGCAGTCAGTCCAAAGATAAAGCTTTTTCCATCCTTCTTCCCTTAGCCTTGTGAAAAGTTTGGAGAGAATTGTACTTCCGGCTCCAGGTTTTCGGCTTGCAAAAAGCGAAAGCTTAATATCATCTTTATTCATCATCTCAAGCGTTCTGTTATCCATAAGTTCAAGATAAGTTTTACTCATGCCGGATGCAACTAAAAAGTCCTTTGGAAAGCGTTTGGATTCTTTATTAAACCATTCATCTGCTATAGTTTTATCTCCCTTGCGTGCAAAGAAGGCTGCTGCAAGAATTTCACCGTTTGTTTCATCAATCAGTTCAAAACGGTAATCATTCTGTGCAATATTGTTTCTTACTATATACTCCACATTAAAGCGTTTGAATTCCTCTGTACCGATTGGGGGACACCACAACGGCGCAACTACATCAACAATAAGAGGAAGGTTTTGTATTTCAAAATTTTTTATGTTTGTCTTGCCTAACATCGTGCTAAAAAAAGAGTCAGATAATCCCAGTCACAGTCCGTTTTGCATACCGCTGCTGCCTTCCGGCTCTGACGGGGTTTTGCAAAATTAACTTGAAGGGCATCTGACTCAATGATACAAGTATATTAAAGATTATCAGAAATTTCAACAGCAAAATCAGAACCTTCTCACACTCAGTTTTAATAACTTTAATATATTAAAAATCTTTAATATAATTGAAAAAAATCAGGAAAACTACTTTCCATAGAAACACGGTTTGTGATATATTTACAACTAGGTAAACCTAAAAAATTGCCACATGCATAATTATGCAGATGTGCATAACGCATTTGCAAGGAGAAATATGATGAAAAATGCTTACGTAAACCGTGTATGGGAAGAAGTAAAAGCAAAGAATGCAAACGAGCCTGAATTCCTCCAGGCTGTTGAGGAAGTTCTGACAACTTTGGATCCAGTTGTTGCAAAGATGCCGGAACTTGAACCAAATGCAATCCTTGAACGCCTTGTAGAACCTGAACGTGTAATTCAGTTCAGAGTACCTTGGATGGACGACAAAGGAAAGTATCACGTAAACCGTGGATTCCGTGTACAGTACAACAGTGCTATTGGTCCTTACAAAGGCGGACTCCGTTTCTCTAAAGAAGTAAACCTTTCTGTTCTTAAGTTCCTTGGTTTTGAACAGGTTCTTAAAAACAGTCTTACAACACTCCCAATGGGTGGTGGTAAAGGTGGTTCAGACTTCGATCCACATGGAAAATCAGACAAAGAAGTTATGCGCTTCTGCCAGTCATTCATGACAGAACTCTATCGCCACATTGGCGCAGATACAGACGTTCCAGCCGGCGACAAAAACGTTGGTGGCCGCGAAATCGGTTACCTCTTTGGACAGTACAAGAGAATCCGCGACGAATACACTGGAGTTCTTACAGGTAAGGGCCTCACATTCGGTGGTTCTTTGATCCGTACAGAAGCTACAGGTTATGGTCTTATCTACTTTGCTCAGGAAATGCTTGCAAAGGTTGGAGAAAACTTTAAGGACAAGGTTTGTGTTGTTTCCGGTTCTGGAAACGTTGCAGAATATGCTGCCGAAAAGCTCATCCAGCTTGGTGCAAAGGTTGTTACACTTTCTGACTCAGATGGTTACATCTACGATGCAGGTGGTATTACACAGAAAAAACTCGACTGGGTTAAAAAGCTCAAGGGCGTTAAGCGCGGTCGTATTTCTGAATATGTTAAGAAATTCCCTGAAGCTAAATACTTTGCAGGAAAGAAGGTTTGGGAAGTTAAGTGTGACTGCGCATTCCCATGTGCTACACAGAACGAACTTCTTGGTGAAGATGCAGAAAAGCTCCTTAAGAACGGATGTAAGCTCGTAGCAGAAGGTGCTAACATGCCTTCTAACATCGACGCTGTAAACAAGTTCCTTAAGGCTAAGATTCTCTACGCTCCAGGAAAAGCTTCTAACGCCGGTGGTGTTGCTACATCTGGACTCGAAATGTCTCAGAACTCAGAACGCCTCTCATGGTCTAGTGCCGAAGTTGATGCAAAACTCCATGACATCATGGTAAACATCCACAACAACGCTTACGACACAGCTGTAAAGTTTGGTGCAAAAGACGGAAAGTGGGTTAACTACGTTGCCGGAGCTAACATTGCAGGCTTTGTTAAGGTAGCTAATGCAATGATTGCACAGGGATTAGTATAATCCTTAGGCTTTAGGCTTAGATTTATAAGAGCAGCAGCTTCCAAAAGGGGCTGCTGCTTTTTTTCTTTCAAAAATAAAATAAATACATTATAATATAAGTATGACATATTCGAACATTAAAAATAAATCTTCTCTTGATTTATGTCTGTCATTAGGACAATCAATTGATACAGATATAAAACAGAAGCATCTACCAAAACAAGAGGTTGCCCAAAGAGCTGGTATTACAGTTGGAACCTTGAATAGAATATGTGAAGGAAAGAATGTAAAACTCCAGAGTGTAATTAAAGTTCTTAAAGTTGTAAATAGAGATTCTGCTCTGATGGCTCTGGTAACACCTTCTCCTGTTGAACCAATTTCGTTATATGATGATATGGTTTCGGAAATAAGATTAAGAAAAGGACTTGCATCTATAAAAGGTAGAAGATCTTCAGAAAGAAGAGAGAATAGGAGACCTGTTACTGCACAAGATGTTAGAAATATGTGTATTCAATGTCATTAGGAGTTTATAATGAAACGCCTTGACCATTGTCTTGTCCGCCTTTGGAATCAGAATGTAGGAGTTCTTCTTTGGGATGAAGTTTCCCAGACAGCTTCTTTTCAGTATACAAAAGAATTTTTACAGACAAAGCTTCAGATTAGTCCTATAAAAATGCCCATTCAAAAGCAGCTCCAGAATCCTTCACATGTATATCAGTTTAAAGAACTTGTTGCCCGCGATGATCGAAGTTCCTTCTGGGGCCTTCCGGGTGTTTTTGCCGATTCTCTTCCGGAACGCTTTGGTAACAGGATGATGCAAAAATGGCTCGAGACCCAGAATATTGATTTTAAAGATTTGAATCCTATTGAACGATTGTGTTATGTTGGTAAAAGAGGAATGGGTGCTTTGGAATTTGAACCTGCAGAAGAGTTTTTTACAGATGACCATAGCAAAATAGATGTAGATGAAATGATTCAGATTGCCCGTCAGATTCTAAAAGAGGCAAACGAAAATAAAGCTCAAATCAATGCAAAACAGAATGTTGTAGAACAGATTATTTCCATAACAACAAGTGCCGGTGGTGCCAAAGCAAAGGCAATTATAGCAGCACAGGAAGATGATAAGGGGAACTTTATTAATATATATTCCGGTCAGGCAGAACCCAAACCCGATTATTCCTACTGGCTTTTAAAATTTGCAAATACAGAAAATGACGAACATCTTTCTGATACAGACACAGGTCGATTGGAATTTGCATATTATTTAATGGCAAAAGCCTGTGGAATAGAAATGGTAGAGTGCCGGCTTTTACCAGACAGCAATGGTGTAGGCCACTTTATGACAAGAAGATTTGATCGTGTTAATGGTCAAAAAATCCACATGGCAACCTTTTGTGGTATTGCGCACGAAGATCGTAATCCTGTTGGCATGAGCAGTTATGAAAAATTATTCAAATGCTGCCGTGACCTTAAGCTTAGTCAAGACAGACAGCTTCAGTTGTACAAAAGAATGGTTTTTAATATTCTTGCCCGTAATCAGGATGATCACACAAAAAATCATTCATTTTTAATGTTTCAGGATGGAAAGTGGGATTTGTCGCCTGCATATGATTTGTGTTATTCCTATGAAAAAACATCGCGCTTTATAGCTCTTCAGCAATTAAGATGTAATGACAAGCGCGATAATTTTACAAAAGACGACCTTCTTGCAACCGCAGCTTCTGCAAAGATTGATGCAGACACCGCAGAAAAAATCATCAAGGAAGTTCAGACAGGAATTGACTCCTGGGAAGAACTGGCCACCAAAGCCGGGCTAAAACAGAGCCAGACCCAAAGCATCAGACAAGCTTTTAGAAAGCTTTAGCAGACAGACCGCTATTTCTTTTCAATATCTTCAAAAGATAAATCCATAGTGTGGCTGCTTCCCGCAAAGTCTACGCGGATCTTGGCGCGCTGCTTACGGCGGTCAACTTTTATGATGTTTCCTTCAAAGCCTTTGAGCGGTCCTTCAATTACAACAATGCGGTCATTTTCATCAAACTTTACAAGACTAGGCCCAATGCGCGGTCCCAGCCCCAAAAAGTGCTGAATAATTGCCAGATCCGTCCCGGCAAGCGGAGTAATTTCGGTATTGCTTTTTAAGAAGTGGTAAAAATCAGGGTTTTTCTTAAGCTCCACAAGGGTGGGCGAATCAATGGGGTTGACCGTCTGCACAATAATATAAGACGGAAACACCGGCTGCAGCTCCCGCACTTCCTTGCCCCTGCGCCTGATAAAAAGTTCCCTGGTAAGGTAAATAAAGTTGTGTGCCTGAGCCAGCTCTGGCGTGAGTTTGTTCAAATTATCAATAAAAGCCTGCTCCCGGCCAGTTGCTACCTGGATAATGTAAAAGTTCATTGAAATGATTATAGCGGAATTTTAAATTGTTGTCATTGTTACCTGGTCCCTGAGCCTGTCGAAGGGCCTTTGTCATTGTCGCTACCCCATTGTGTCATTGTCGGGCTTGACTCGACAATCTATAAATCAAATCCAATTATTTTCCCCTCTATCTAATTGTGTTTTACCCAAAAATGATATAAAATAGTAAGAACTGCACAATTGCAGCGATTCACAGCGGATGTTTGAGGCGTAGAGCTTGTTCCGGCAGCATGCGTAGCAACATTCTTTTACGTCTCATTCGTTTTTCAACGGATTTTCGTCCGCTGTGGGTGGGGTTTTAACCTCGGAATTTTCTATATTATTTAAATTTATCGTTATGAATTACAAATTAATCGATCTTGAAGTACACGGCGATCGTCGTGGCAAGCTCATTTCTCTTGAAGGCTTAAAAAGCGTACCTTTTGAAATCAAACGCGTTTATTATATGTTCGACACCCTTCCAAACGAAGCCCGCGGTTTTCATGCCCATAAAGAACTTGAACAGATAATCATTGCAATGGACGGAGCCTGCCGCTTTATTCTTGATGATGGTCAGAAACGCGAATCTGTTCTTCTGAACCGCCCCGATGTTGGCCTTTACATAGGCAAAAACATGTGGCGCGAAATGCACGACTTTTCTTACGGCTGCAAACTCGTAGTTCTTGCAAGCGAATATTACGACGAAAAAGAGTATATTCGTAATTATGATGATTTTTTGAAGTCGTTGAAGGATGATAAATAATGAAAGTTCCTTTTTTAAGTCTATATGATATAACAAATAAGTATAAAGATGAAATCCACGAAGCAGCACTCCGCACAATAGACAGCGGCTGGTATCTTCAGGGTTCAGAAAACGAAAAGTTTGAATCTGATTATTCAAAATACATTGGTACAAAATACACAGTAGGATGTGCTAATGGTCTTGATGCCCTTATCTGGATTTTCCGCGCATATATAGAACTTGGTGTAATGAAAAAGGGTGATGAAGTAATTGTCCCTGCCAACACATACATTGCAACAATACTTGCCATTACAGAAAACGATCTTGTGCCAGTTCTTGTTGAACCAAGCATAAATACCTACCAGATTGATGATAGCCTTATAGAAGAAAAAATAACTTCAAAAACAAAAGCAATCTGCATAGTTCATCTTTACGGACAGTGTGCCTATACAGACAAAATTGGTGAACTTTGTAAAAAATATAATCTCAAATTAATAGAAGATAACGCACAGGCTCACGGTTGTATTTATAAAGGAAAGAAAACCGGTTCTCTTGGTGATGCCGCAGGACATAGTTTTTACCCTGGAAAAAATCTTGGGGCTCTTGGAGACGCCGGTGCAGTAACAACTAATGATGAAGCACTTGCCAATGCTGTAAGAAGCCTTGCAAATTATGGAAGTGCCAAAAAATACGTATTCCAGTATACAGGCCGCAACAGTCGACTTGATGAAATTCAGGCTGCAATTCTTGATGTAAAACTCAAACATCTTGATGAAGATGTAGCCTTACGTAAGGCAGTTGCAAAAAAATATATTGAAGGAATTAAAAATCCAAAAATAATCCTTCCAAAAATCTTTGACTGGAATCAGCATGTTTTCCATATTTTCCCAATCTTATGCGAGCAGCGTGACGAGCTCCAGAAGTATCTTACAGAAAAAGAAATAGGAACAAACATTCACTATCCAATTCCACCACATAAACAGGAATGTTATAAAGAGTGGAACAATATGAGTCTGCCTGTAACAGAAAAGATTCATGCCCAGGAATTGAGTTTGCCTATGAGTCCGTGTTTGACGGATGAACAGGTGAAGATTGTAATTGATGCAATTAATCATTTCTAAAAATATATATTCAAGATACAGTGATGGAAGAAATAAACAGAAATAAAAGAATAGCTAAGAATACAGCGTTTATGTATATACGAATGCTAGTATTAATGCTAATAAGTCTTTACACCGTACGCGTTGTTTTAAAATATCTTGGTGTCGAAGATTATGGTATTTATAATCTTATTGGGGGTATAGTAGGTCTTTTTGCATTTATAAGTAATTCTTCTGGAGCAGCAACACAGCGTTTTCTGAATTTTGCTATGGGTAAAGAAGATTCTACTGAGGTAAAACATGTA
>JAILBH010000055.1 GCA_024681195.1 Treponema sp. | reverse complement strand
CTTGACGATTGAAGAAGTTTGTGCGATAATAGAAAGACAAATTTCATAAACAAAAGGTTATACAATGGAAGAAATGGAAGTGGAAAAGGAAGAAGCTCAGAACTCCAAGGGCGACTTTCAGACACAATTAGAGGAGTCCCTTAAAGAATTCAATGCACCACAGGCTGGTCAGTTAGTAGAAGGCGTAGTTGTTCAGATTACTAACGATTATGTTTATGTTGACATTGGAGACAAATCAGAGGGATTGATCCCTGCAGAGGAGTTCGCAGGCGACCTGCCGAAAGAAGGGGATAAGGTTCAGGCGTTGTTGACAGGACACAATTCTAGTGGTCCTGTGCTTTCTAAGAAAAAGGCTGATTCAAAGCGTTATTTAAAAGAAGTTCAGCAGGCATACAAGGACAAGACTCCGGTAACTGGTACTATTGCAAAGGTTGTTAAGAGCGGTTACGAAGTTGATCTTGGTGTTGATCGTATGGCATTCCTGCCAATCAGCCAGGCTGACGCAGAAAAGGTTGATAAGCCTGAGTCATTACTTGGAACAAAATCAAAGTTCTATATCGAAAGACTTTATTCAGATAATAAGTTGAACCCTGTGGTTAACCGCCGCAAGTTCCTTGAAGAAGAAATCAATGAAAAACGTGATGCATTCTTTGGTTCAGTTCAGATTGGTGATACAGTAAAAGGTACTGTAAAGAGCTTTACAAGCTTTGGTGCATTTATTGATTTGGGAGGCTTTGATGGTCTTCGCCACATCAACGATATGAGCTGGGGTCACGTAGCTCGTCCTAAGGATTTTGTAAAGAAGGGACAGGAAATCGAACTTAAGGTTATCCGTCTTGATCCGGAGGATAAGAGAATTAATCTTTCTCTTAAGCACTTCTCTGAAGATCCATGGGTACACTTTGAAGAAAAATATCATGTAAATGATATTGTAAAGGGTAAGGTAACAAAGCTTACAGAGTTTGGCGCATTTGTTGAACTTGAAAAGGGAATTGAAGGTCTTGTTCATATTTCTGAGTTCTCTTGGACAAAGAAGATTAACAAGCCTGGTGATATGGTTGGTGTTGGTGACGAAGTTGAGGTTATGATTCTTGGCTACGACATTCAGGCTGGCCGTGTTTCTCTTGGTCTTAAGCAGACACAGGAAAATCCATGGGATTCAATTGCAGAACGTTACGCTGCCGGAACTAAGGTTAAGGGTAAGGTTGTAAAGGTAACAAATATTGGTGCCTTTATTGCTCTGGAAGACGGAATTGACGGCTTCCTCCATGCAGATGATATTTCATGGACTAAGAAGGTTAAACATCCTGGAAGCGAGCTTTCTGTAGGACAGGAAATTGATGTTGTTGTTCTTGAATGCAATCCTGATGATCACAAAATCAAGGTTGGTATTAAGCAGCTTACAGATGATCCTTGGAAGGCATTTGCCAATGAATATAAACCGGGCTCTACTTTGGAAGGAGAAATTACTTCTATTACAGAATTCGGTCTTTTTGTAAAAGCTCCAAACGGAATTGAAGGTCTTGTAAACAAGGCTAACCTTAGCGATGATAAGGAAGTTCCTTTTGAAGAAGCTGTTACAAAATATAAAGTAGGTGACAAGATCAACGTATATGTAGTTGATGTAAACACCGAAAAAGAGAAAGTAGCTTTTTCTGTTCGTGAATTCAAGAGAAAGCAGCAGCGTGATGAAATTTCTCAGTACATGTCAAACAATGATGATGACGGAGATGGAGCATACACACTGGGCGACCTTTTGAACACAAAGAAAAATGACTAATATTTCTTGCTGATATTATAATTTTTCTGTAAGGTAAACGCATTGTATGTCCGCAAGACTGCAATGCGTTTTATTCATTCTAAGTTTTAGGAAGGGTGGGCGCTTTGAAAAATTTAGAATATTGCAGTACGGATTCCTTTGCAGGAGACAGCCAGTATGTTCAGGAACTGAAGAAAATTTCTTTTGTTCTGTGTAAGAATAACTCTTGTATTCTGCTAAAAGGCGAAAGGGGAACAGGAAAGAGGCTTTTTGCACTTCTTGTTCATATTCAGGGAAAGAACAATCCCGAAGATTTTTTTGAACTCGACTGCCGGGCTTATTCCGAACAGGAGATTCAGAAATTCTTTGAACTTGTTTCTCAGCTTCCTTCGTACGAGTTCTTACGAAAAACAATTTTTATCAGTAGTGTAGAAAACCTTTCTTCCGGGCTTCAGCAAAAGCTTATGGAGCTTATGAATGGAATAAGAGCAGAAAAGAAAAACCTTCGTTTTATTTTTTCTACTCAGGTAAACCTGGAAGATAAAATAGATCAGGGACTGTTTTCTAATGATTTGTACTATCTTATGAGCACGGTTCCTGTAAACCTGCTTCCTTTACGTCAGCGTAAGGAAGACATTCCTGCTATTGCCGGATATTTTTTTGGAAGGCTTAAGGCTAAAACCGGAATTCCATTTGAAGGCTTTTCTCAGGAGGCAAAGGATGTAATGCTCAATTACTTCTGGCAGGGTAACATTGATGAACTTAAGAATGCCGTAACAAGGGCTTTTATTGTGGGTGAACCGCCTTTTATAAAAACTTCGGATATGGCACTTAAGGCTGGAACGGGCAGTGAAGAATCTGTCCTGGGGACTGTTCAAAACCTTGGTGAAGACAGAACCTTAAAGAATGCAGTCAACGTTTTTAAGAAAGCCTATGTAACAAGGGTGCTTGAAGAAAACGGCTGGAATCAGACAAAGACTGCTAAGATTCTTGGAATTCAACGGACCTATGTAATTCGTTTGATTGATGAACTGGGTATCCGTAAATAGATATAACAATTGAGGTTAGTAAAATGGCAGAAAAAAATGAAAAAAATACAGCCAGTTCAAAGCTTAATGCTTTTCTTGAGAAAAACAGAAAGGGAGTAATTGTTTCTTTTATTGTAATTCTTGTTCTTGTGTTGGGCTTTGTTTTTGTAGAAGTATTTAAGGCTTCTGCTGCTAAGAAGGATCTGGCTGCTATTGAAGCTTACTATTATGATCTGGTAGAAAAACCTGCAGATACTGAGGATTCAGAAGTAAACAAGCTTGCTGCTGAATGCATTGAAAACCTTGCTCCTTATACAAAGAAGAGCGGAATTGCCGGTGTTCGCGCAAATATGCTTGCTGCAGAACTTTCTTATATCCTTGCTGATTATGAATCAACTGTAAGCTATTATGATGCAGCTTATACCAAAGGAAAGAAGTCTTATACTGCACCAATTTGTATTTACAACAAAGGTGTTGCACTTGAAGAAATGAAGAAGCTTGATGATGCTGCAGAGGCTTATAAAACAGCTGCTGAATTCCCTGAGTTTGGAATGGCTTCTCATGCTTATTTTTCTTATGCACGTATTCTTGATACAAAAGGTGATTATGCTGCAGCCGCAGAAGTTTATAAAACTCTTGTAGACAAGTTTACAGATAACGAATGGGCAGACACTGCAAAGAGCAGACTTATTGCTCTTGAAGCAGAAGGAAAGCTTTAACAGGTATTTATAACAAATTGAAGAAAGCATACGTCTGCAAAATAAGTTTTTCGCTTTTAGTTTTGTGCTGCGTATGCTTTTTTTGTGCCTGCGGTCTTGATGTAATAAAAGACATTTATGCAGATCCTGTAAGTGATTCAAACGTTCCGAATAATGATTCTGACTTCCTTCACAGGTCTTTTGAATTTTCTGTTCAAAAACTTTCCAATGCAAATAATCTTGGACATACTTATGTCTATTATAAAATCTATAACAGGAATAGTACCCTTAATAACGAATATAATACTCTTGTAGGCTTGCTGTCTGATGATACTAAAAAAGCAACCTCTTCAACCAGAATGATTGATTACGGCTACAAAGAATTAAAGGTAAAGGCTGACGGTATTGCTTCTAACGATATGGAGTCGGTTACCCTGAGTAATGGAAGTCATACTGTTCTTATCCGATTAACTAAAGATGCCGAAGGTTTTGATTCCCGCGTAGATATTGATGGTGCTTATGCAGGAGTTCCTTGTCGTACAAATGGAAATTCCTTTAATTTCTTTGGCATTGGAGATGGAAATTCTGCAACAGCAGACTTTTATAAAGAACCGGTTTCGGGTGATGATGATGCAAAGAGTTTATCATCAAGTCCTGACGCTGCAAAAACTTATTATGTTTGTCTTTTTAGTGTATTTATGAATTATGATGAAAGTTATAATCCTGTCTATAGTCCTATTCACTATCTGGGACAAATAAAAATCACTGATTAAAAAAAAATGATGCTGGGCGGGCTCGAACCGTCTACCTGCTGCTTAGAAGGCAGCTGCTCTATCCAGATGAGCTACAGCACCAAGGAATAAAATACTATATCATAAAAAAGGGCTTATTTCAAGAGTAGCATTTCCTTCATTGTCCGCCACCCCAGCATTGCACACTTAACCCGGGCTGGCATATGCGAAATGTCCTGAAGGGCTGCAGCTTCGTCCAGACGTTCAAGATCTTCTTCTGTTACTTTTTCTTTAATCATACGGTCGAATATGTCTGCAAGTTCGAGGGCTTCTTCTTTTGTTTTGCCGATTACTAAATCTGCCATCATGTCTACACTTGCCTGACTGATTGCACAGCCGCTTCCGGTGAAGCTTGCATCTGTGATTACTCCGCTTTCATCAACCTTTAACTGGAGCGTAATCTGGTCTCCACAGCTTGGGTTTACGCCTTCAAGACAAAAGGTTGGCGAATCCATGTCTGCCTTGTGGCTTGGGTTTATGTTGTGTTCGTTGAGTATTTCGCGGTAGAGTTCTTTTGTGTCCATATTTATTCCTTATTTTGTGGCCCCTTCGACAAGCTCAGGGATCACGCATACCGGGGTCCCTGAGCCTGTCGAAGGGCCTCTTTACCATTAGTCTTTATATCCTGACCATTCTCTCAGATGTGACAGTTTTTCGAGGAATTTGTCCACTTCTTCTTCTGTGTTGTAAAAATACAGACTTGCTCGTGCGGTTGCGGTCTGACCAAGATACTGGCCAAGCGGTTGTGCGCAGTGATGGCCGGCGCGAATAGCAATATGTTCTTCGCTCAAGAGGGTTGCTACATCGTGCGGGTGAACACCATCTATTGTGAAAGTAACGATTCCACAGCGCTTATTTCCGTCCTTTGGCCCGATTATGTTTATGTGAGGAATTTTTGTCATTCCGTCTATCATGCGGCAGGCAAGGGCAGCGTCGTGTTTTTTAATATTGTCCAGACCAATTGAATTAATATAGCGGATTGCAGTAGCCATTCCAACTGCATCTCCGGCACTTACTGTTCCGGCTTCAAACTTGTGTGGAACTTCTGCCCAGGTGGCTTTTTCGCGGGTAACGTATTCAATCATCTCGCCGCCACGGAGGAAGGGCTCCATTTTTTCAAGCAGTTCATATTTTCCGTAGAGGGCGCCAATTCCCATAGGACCGCAAAGCTTGTGGGCGCTCATTGCAAAAAAGTCTGCGTCAAATTCCTGAACGTCTACCTTCATATGTGGTGCAGATTGTGCGCCGTCTACAATAAAGATTGCTCCAACTGAGTGGGCAGCCTGACCTATTTTTTTTACAGGATTTGTAACACCAAGCACGTTGCTCACGTGAACTACAGAAACTATCTTTGTGCGTGGCGTGATTTTTGCAGCAATTTCCTGGTCGCTGATTATACCAGTTTCCTTATCGCATTCAAGGAATACAAGCTTTGCACCGGTTTTCTGGCAAACCATCTGCCATGGAACTATGTTTGAGTGATGCTCCATTATTGTTATACAGATTTCGTCGCCTTGGTGCAGATTGTTGAGTCCCCAGCTGTATGCAACCAGGTTCAAGCTTTCGGAAGCATTGCGGGTAAAAATTATTTCTTCGGTTTGTTTTGTATTAATAAAATTTGCAACTGTCTGACGTGCATTTTCGTAAGCCATGGTTGCACGTTCGCTTAGAGAATAAAGGCCTCGCAGCGGGTTGGCATTTTCTGTAGCATAAAAGTGTGTCATCGCATTAAGTACGATAAAAGGACGCTGTGCGGTTGCTGCTGTATCAAAATATATGAGTCCCTTGTTTTCTACGGCTTCATTTTCATCAATAGCCTTAAAAAAAGGGAAATCTTTTCTATATTTATTTTCCATATTTATATACCTAGTAAACTTATGTGTAAATGTTTTTTTATTTTAGATGATTTTTTGGATTTGTGCAATTATCTTAAATCTGACATTGATAACATTTAAATAATTTGATATAAAATTATTGATTTACAAAAAAAGGAGAAAAAAATGAAAAAATTATTTGTATGTGCAATTTTTATTCTTACAGTTTTTGCCGGCGTTTTTGCACAGGAATCAGTTTCAGAAGAGAGTGTTATTCAGGAAGAGCCAGTTTCTGTTCAGGAAGAACAGACTCCTGTTCAAATTGATCAGGTTGTAATTAAATTTAATGTCCTTGATCCTACATGGACTCCAAAGATTTATGTTTCTAAATATCCAAGCTTTTTGGGTAAAAAGCTTATTGCTACAGGTTCTGGCGAAGTAACTTTGGATAATATTGAAAACTCAAAATATATAGGCTTTAGTAGATCTTCTGTACAGGCTTTGAATATTGACAGCGATTTTCTTGAGTTTGATGTAGAAAGAGGAAATCCTGTTTTGGATAAAATTGGTTTTGCAGGAACAATTATTGGATGTATTGCCTGTGGTATTGGCTCCGGTTTCTTACTTGTTAGTTTTGAAGAGGGTGATAAATCTGCGCTTCTTCCTTTTGGTGCTCTTGCCGGTGGTGGACTTGGTATTGCAATTGGTGGTTATGTTATTTCAAACAAGAATAAGCCAAGGTTGATTCCGGTTTCACGCTAGTTAAAAAAAAACAGAAAGGATTTTCCTTTCTGTTTTTTTTTGATAAAACTAAAACTTAGTTTCCGTATATCATTTTGAGATAATCGCTTATCTGGGTCTGAATCTCTTCACTTCCAATTTTGTCGGCAGCAGCAGTAATTTTTGCTCTTGAAAGCAGTTCTTCTGCAAGTGCCTGATCAATTCCTCGGGACTGGAAATAGAAAAGAATATCTTTAGAAAGCTTCCCGATTGTTGAACCATGCTCTGCTGCAATATCGTCTTCGCCACACAAAATAATTGGGGCAGATTTTTCGAGTGCATCTGGAGACAGGTTTAAGGTGCCTTCCATTTCATTACCAGTAGAGCCGCAGCAACCGGTTACCATGTCAATTGTACCACGATAAACCTTTGTGGAACGGTCTTTTATGGTTCCATCTGTAAACATGTCGCAGATGGTTTTCTTTCCTTTATGAACAACAGTCTGGTTTGTATCCAGATACTGTTCATTGCGGCAAAGATAACCCATGTGTGAATTAAATACAGAACGGTTTCCTAAAAGGGTAGAGTGAAAGCCTTCATCAATATGTGAACCACCAAGTTCTACCTGCACAAAGTTTGCCTTTGAATCCGGTCCCTGAACCATGGCTGTTTCATCAATCTGATTCATTGCAGAACCAAGCAGCTGAACTTTTGAAATCTGAATATCAGCATTTTCTTCAAGATAAACCTTTGTAAGCAGGGCTGTCATTCCACCTGCAGATTTATCAGCCGAAGAACTTACAATAATAACTTCTCCCTTTGAATCTGGAAGAGCGTGTATTATCTGCTGAGTGCATTCATTTACACCGTCCGGCGATTCTAATCTTATGATTAAAGGCTCTTTAAGAGTTCCCTTAATTGTATAAATTTTTCCATCTTTTGCATTGTCGCTAATAAGCTTTGCGGCAGCGTCTCCAATGGAATAGTTTGGTTCGGCAAGCTCAGTTTTAATTGATTTGCCGGTTGTTACAGTTACACCTTCTGGAACTTTGATTTCTTTACCATTGTTTTCGGTAAAGCTTGGGTTCACAGTTATGGTGTCGTTATTTATTTTCATCCAGGACCACGTAAGATATGTGATTGGATTAAGTTTTAAATTTTCAATCATTCTAGTTCCTCTAAATAAGGTATATCACAGGCCGCCAGCGGCCTTGCTCACATATTACCGTGCATTTCAATCTTGATAAGATTGTTCATTTCTACAGCATATTCAAGCGGTAATTCCTTGCTTACAGGATTTGCAAAACCGCTTACAATCATACTGCGTGCATCATCTTCACTAATGCCTCGTGACATAAGATAGAAGATTGCATCACTAGAAATGCGTCCAATTTTTGCCTCATGTCCAACGTCACATTCATCTGTCATAATCTGCATGGCAGGAACTGTATCGCTGCGGCTCTGAGGGTCCAGCATAAGACTTTCGCAGGAAATACTTGTTTTACTTCCCTTTGCCTTTTTATCAATATAAACAGCGGAACGGTAAATACTTACGCCACCACCCTTGGAAATTGACTTGGTAGAAATAAGGCTGGTTGTTTCTGGAGCAAGGTGAATCATCTTGGCTCCTGTATCCAGGCTTTGTCCGGCTCCTGCAAAAGTAATTCCTGTAAATTCTGCCTTTGCTCCGCGTCCTACAAGGTCACTTTCGGGATAAAGGTACGAAATGTGTGATCCAAAAGAACCGCTAATCCATTCAATTGCGCCATTTTCCTCCACTTTTGCGCGTTTTGTGTTGAGATTATACATGTTCTTTGACCAGTTTTCGATTGTTGAATAACGCAGATGTCCGCCTTTTTTAATAAAAAGTTCAACGGCACCTGCATGCAGGTTTGCTACATTGTATTTTGGAGCAGAACAACCTTCTATAAAGTGAAGATCTGCACCTTCATCTACTATAATAAGAGTATGTTCAAACTGACCGGCACCCTTTGCATTCAAACGGAAGTATGACTGAAGAGGGAAGCTTAGATGTACACCCTTTGGAACATATACAAAAGAGCCTCCCGACCATACAGCTCCATGAAGGGCTGCAAATTTGTGATCCTTTGGTGTAATGAGAGTCATAAAATACTCTTTTACCATTGGACCCCAATCTTCGGATTTTAATGCCTCTTCAAAACCAAGGTAGATAACACCCTGTTTTGCAACTTCCTTCTGAACGTTGTGATAAACAAGCTCTGAATCATACTGAGCACCAACTCCGGCAAGAGATTTTCGTTCTGCTTCCGGAATACCAAGCTTTTCAAAGGTCTCTTTTATATCATCTGGAACATCTTCCCACTTTCCGCTCATCTGAGTTTTTGGACGGACATAGGTAGAAATGTTTTCTATGTTAAGACCTTCGATGGAAGGTCCCCATTTTGGAACCTTTAACTGATTGTATATTTCGAGCGACTTAAGGCGGAATTCTCTCATCCAGTCCGGGTCGCCTTTTTCTTCAGAGATTTTTTCTATAATTTCCGGTGTAAGTCCGCTTTCTATACGGTAGAAATCTTTTTCGGATTCTTCATAACGGAAATTGTAAAAATCCTGATTTATATCTGCGATTTGCTGTCTTTCTGCCATTAAGCTTCAAATTCCTCATAGCCGTTTTCGTTTATGTACTCAAACAGCTTTCCATCACCGGTTTTTACGATGTGTCCCTTTACAAGAACGTGAGTGTAATCAACGTTCAGACCTTCAAGAATCTTTGTGCTGTGGGTAATGATAAGAAGAGAACCGTTTGTAAGTCTGCGGTATTCTTCGATTCCCTTTGCTACAACACGAATTGCATCAACATCAAGACCAGAATCTGTTTCGTCAAGAATAGCAAATGCTGGTTTGAGCATGAGAAGCTGAAGAATTTCTGCTTTTTTGCGTTCTCCTCCAGAAAAACCTACATTCAGATCGCGCTTAGCATATTCACTCTTCATGTCCAGAAGCTCCATACATCTTTGTAATTCCTTCTGGAACTGAAAGAGTTTAACATGCTCACCGGTAATCTGCTGAAGGGCAGAGCGCAGAAATGATTCCAGACTGATGCCTGGAATTTCAATAGGGCTTTGGAATGACATAAACATTCCGAGCTTTGCCCTTTTGTCTGCTGATTCTTCTGTGATGTCTGTATCTTTGAAGATAATTTTACCGCCGGTAATCTGATAAACCGGGTTACCCATGATGGTGTTTCCCAGTGATGATTTGCCGGCTCCATTAGGACCCATAAGGGCGTGAATTTCGCCCTGACCAATCTGTATATTCAGGTCTTTGAGAATCTGTTTGCCGTCCTCAAGACCTGCATTTAAATTAATAATATCTAATAACATGATACTAATATACTGAAATTGTTAGTCTTGCACAACATAAAAGGGTTAAATTTACCAATTATTTTAGTAGGTTAAAGATATTTATTTTTTCTTTAAAATATCACTTTCTATGGTATAATTAATGTTTATGGAAAAGAAAAAGAGAGCGTTTAGAGAAACCGACAGTTTACGTTTTAAATTTTCAGTAATTTTTGCTGTATTTTCTATCTGTATTCTGATTTTTACAGGAATTGCAATATATACAAACCAGATGAAATCTTACAAGAAATTATGTCTGGAGCATGTTCGAAATGTTGGTCTTTATCTGGAAAAATTAATTCAGAATTCTGGTGAAGAATTTATCAATTATCAGAATTATTATATGGAACATTTTGCCGAAGTTGATATTCCTTATGATTTTGATGAATATGGTTCGGCATATATGGATTTCCAGGTTCTGGTTGCTAATTCAGATCCTGAACATTTAAGCAAGCCTTCTGATATACGTTTTGCAAATTTAAGTGACGAAGAAAAGAAAGCATATTTTATTTACTGGCACGAATACTGGCTATTGACTTTTGAACATGCCAGAAAAGCCTTTGATCTTCCATATACATATTATCTGGTCCCAAAAGAAGAAGAATCCATAATGGTTTATATGATTGACGGAGAAAGAACTCATAAGAGCCCCGATGGAAAAAAAGCAGAAGAGGGAGAATATCTTTATCTTGGTGATGAATATATTAATCCTCCTTCAAGGTATCCTGTTCAATGGAATACCTGGTTTACCGGCAAGATGCAGGATGACTTTCAGGTTTGGGATAATGAGTGGGGTTATACTTATGCTTACTATGTTCCGCTGATTATTAATGGACAAAAGTATGGTCTTATTGGAACAGAAATAAATGTAGATAAAATCAATAAAACAATTTTGAATAATACTTTATGGCAGAGCGGTGTAATGGCAATTGGTCTTACAATATTATTGATTCTGCTTTTATTATTAATAAGTCAAAGATATATAAGAAAAATTTTACTTTTGGAAAGTCAGGTCAGAAAGTTTTCTATAGAAAAGGATCTTAAGATTACTTATGAAATTAAATCAAACTTCCGTGGGTGGAATGAAATTGATTTGCTTGGTAAACAGTTTGCAGACATGATTCAGGAACTGGAAAAATATATGCGTAATCTTCTTGCTACCAACAAGGAACTTATAGACGCAAAACAGCAGGCCCGGATTATGAATGAACTTGCATATAAAGATTCTCTGACTGGAATAAGAAATAAAAATTCTTTTGATTCCGAAATGCTTAGAATAAAAGAGCAGGCGATGGGGGGTAAAGATGACTTTGGTTTTGGATTAATCAAACTGAAGAATCTTAAACGAACCAATGAAAATTTTGGACAGGACCGTGGAAACATAGCAATTAAAAGCCTTTGCGAAATTGTCTGTGAAGTCTTTAAAC
Organism: Treponema sp.; assembly: GCA_024681195.1. Taxonomy (GTDB): domain Bacteria; phylum Spirochaetota; class Spirochaetia; order Treponematales; family Treponemataceae; genus Treponema_D. Next base: position 28,381 of record JAILBH010000055.1, on the reverse strand, counting down.
ATTCTCCTGTCTTTAGATTTGATGAAGATATATTTGCAGTAGTTCTTGAAAATTCTGATTATAGAAATATTGAACAGCTTGTCCGGATAATTAATGAAGAATTTGAATCTCTTAAGTCATTAAAAGGTCTTGATCCTTGGGAACGTGTTTCGGCAACTGTTGGTTATGCTTTATATGATGAAAAACTGGACAGCGGTGTTCAGGATGTATTGGAACGTGCACAACAGGCTGTAAAATAGTATTCTTCATAGTAAGAAAATGTAAATTGTGATAATATGTTTGTATGAATCATAAAACCTTTGTTTTTTTTGACTGTGAATGTGCAAACACCTTTGAAGGAATAGGAAAAATCTGTTCTCTTGGTTACGTTATCTGCGACGATGATTTAAACGTTATTGAATCCGAAGATGTTGTAATGAATCCGGAGTGTGATTTTGACTGGTATCTGCTTTCGGGAAAGGGGGACTGTAAGCTTGCCTATTCTAAGGATTATTTTAGAATCAAACCGAATTATGAAGCCTATTATAAGGAAATAAAAAAACTTTTTACTACAGGTAACCGTTATATTGCGGGTTTTGCCGTAAGTAACGATGTTGGTTTTGTAAATAATGCAAACGAGCGTTATGGACTTCCTTATATTCAGTTTCGTGCTTTTGATCTTGAACGCTACCTTGAACGTAAGTATGAGAAAAAACAGAAGCTTGTTGACTGGGCTGGTGAGTTTGGTGTAAATCTTGAAAAGTTTATGTCTCACAAGTCGGTTGATGATGCTATGATGACTATGCTTTGTCTTAAAGCTGAATGTATACGGACGGGCCAGGCTGTTGAAGAGATTTTGACTTCGCCGGAAGGGAAGAACTGCTTTGTTTCTAATGAACAGATTCTCCAGCAGGCAGAAGAACGTGCTTACCGCCGCGAGATGACAGAAAAAATTAAGAGACTTTATGGAAAAATTAGTCCTATGCCTCATTTTAAAACTGTTCAGGGAATGCGGTTTGAACTTGATCACAAGATTCTGCGTGATGTGGATACAGCTTTTGAACTTGTAAAAAAAATCTATGACAACGGCGGAATGACAGGCGAACATCTTACCGGAAAGGGCAATGCAGTTTTTATTGAACAGCCGCATCCGGAGCATGTAAAAAAACTGGAGAAGCGTGGGCTTAAGGTGATGCTGCTGGAAGAATTAGAGTCATTGTTGAAATAAGTTTTGAAAAACAATATTATAGAAGTAATATTTACTACAGCTGAATGCCGACGTGTGCGGGGGGTTTCGACATGCTCAACCACCACGGTACATAGCTCGCCCAAGATACCGGGGAAATTGCGGTTTTCAGCGGGAAGGTTTTTATGATTACTCTTAAATTTGGCGGCACGTCAATGGCTAATGCCCGCCGCATCCTGGCTTCCAGTGAAATTATTATTTCACGTTCTAAGGAAGACCGTCTTTCTGTTATTGTAAGTGCAGTTGCAGGAATTTCTAATACTCTTCAGTCTGCAATTGACGCCTGTATTTCCGGAATTGCCGGAACAAATTATGTAACAGATATACGCAATACTCACAATGAAATTTGTCTCGAACTTCAGTCCAAGCTGCCTGGCTTTGATGCCGAAAAGGTGATGGCACGTCTTGAACCGAATTTTGTAGAATTAGATAAATTGCTTGCCGGCTGTGTGTCTTTTGGTGAATGCCCGGACACAGTTCATTGCCGCATTATGGGAATGGGAGAGCTGCTTTCGGCTCCAATTATGGAAAATGTTCTTCTTGCAAAAAAGCAGAGCGTAATTTTCCTTGATTCAAGAAAATATGTATTTACTACCGGAAACCAGAAGGAAGGTGAGGCCGACTATTCTCTTTGTAATGAAGCCTGTGCTCCTTTCCGTGACGGTGCAAGTCCAAGTCAGACACGCATCCTTTTGTTCCCGGGCTTTATATGTACCTGGAGCGCCGGTTCAGAAGCAAAGCCTGTTATGGGCTTGCTCGGTCGTAACGGTTCAGACTTTTCGGCCGCAATTATTGGTGCCGCTCTTCGTGTTAAGCGTGTAGAATTCTGGACGGATGTTGACGGTGTTTATACTGCAGATCCTCGTGTTGTTAAAGATGCAATTCTTGTAGACGATATGTCTTACGAAGAAGCTATGGAGCTTTCTTTCTTTGGTTCTAAGGTATTGCATCCAAAAACAATTGCTCCTCTTCAGGCAAAGGGAATTGAAGCCTGGAGCTTAAACAGTCATAACCCGAGTGCTCGCGGAACCAGAATTGGTAAGGGACCTTTTGAACACAGAAAATCAAGCGTTTGTGGAATTTCTTCCCTTAAGCATGTTTCTATGATAAGCATTGGCGGCTCTTTGATGCGCGGACGCACAGGAATGGCCAGCAAGATTTTCTCTGCTGTTTCGGGAGCCGGCTCTTCTATTCTTTTGATTACACAGTCTTCTTCTGAATATACAATTTCTTTTTGTGTACGCGACAGCGAAGCCCCAAAGGTACGCGATGCTCTTGCTCAAAAATTTGAACTCGAAATCCGCGAAAAATTGATTGACGAAATTGATGTACGTCATGACTGCGCAATTGTAAGCATTGTTGGAGACGGAATGATCAGTAACCGTGGTGTTGCAGGAAAATTCCTTAATGCTCTTTCTAGTCAGGATATTAATATTCTGGCAATTGCTCAGGGATCCAGCGAGCGCTGTATTAGTGCCGTAATTGAATGTGAATATGCAGATACTGCTGTTCGCGCAATTCATCAATTCTTTTTCCACACTGCTCAGACTATCGAAGTATTTGCTTTTGGTGCCGGTACAATTGGTGGAACAATGATTGACCAGATTCACGAGCAGCGCGAAAAGCTCCTTAAGGAAAATGTAGACATTAAGGTGCTTTGTATTACTACAATTGACGGTATGATTTTGAACGAAGACGGTCTTGATCTTAGCGACTGGCGTGAACAGATGAAAAAGCCTATGTTCCCGTTCAATTCAAACAAGAACGTAGACGACATCATCAAGTTTGTAAAAGAGAAAAAACCACTCAATCCGGTATTTGTAGACTGTACTGCCAGCTACGATCTTCCGGAACGTTATCTGGATATCTTAAACGCCGGTATGAGCATTGCAACTCCAAACAAACGTGCAAACTCAATGGATATTAAGTTCTATCATGAGCTGCGCCGTGTTGCAAACAAGATGCATCGCCGCTTCCTTTACGAAACAAACGTAGGTGCCGGCCTTCCAATTATTGATACTCTGCAGAATCTGTATAAATCCGGTGACAAGCTGGAAAGCTTTAACGGAATTATGTCCGGTTCTCTTTCTTATATTTTTGGTAAGCTTGATGAAGGCGTTCCATTCAGCAAGGCTGTGCTTGAAGCAAAAGAATTGCGTTATACAGAACCTGATCCTCGTGATGACCTTGAAGGAAAGGATGTTGCACGAAAGGCTCTCATTATTGCCCGCGAATCCGGTTACGATATTGAACTTACAGATATTGAAATGCTTCCAGTCTTCCCTAAAGACTTTGATGCAAGTGGAACAGTTGAGGAATTCTTAGAAAAGCTTCCTCAGGTGGATGCTTACTTTGCAAAGAAGATTGCCGACCTTAAGAAAAAGAATATGGTACTTCGCATGGGTGCTACAATTAAGGATGGAAAGGCAACTGTTGGTATGATGGAGGTTTCTAATGAGGATCCTCTGTTCAGTGTAAAGGGTGGCGAAAACGCATTTGTATTCTATACTGAACGCTATCAGCCAATTCCTTTGACTGTACGTGGTTATGGTGCAGGTGCCGGAGTAACTGCAGCAGGTGTATTTGGAGATATTCTTAGAACAGTTAGTTTTAATATGGAGCGATAATATGGAAAAATTTGTACTTAGCATTCTTGTAGAAAACAAAGCTGGTGTGCTTTCTCGTGTGTCTGGATTGTTCAGCCGTCGTGGTTATAATATTGACTCTCTTACAGTGTGCGAAACTTCTAATCCTGAGCAGTCACGTATGACTGTTGTTGTTAAGGGTGATGAGTACATTCTTGAACAGATTCAAAAACAGCTGGCAAAGCTTGTAGAAGTTCTTTCCATTAAAAAATGTGAAAGTGGTTCTACCTGCCAGCGCGAAATGGCTCTTATTAAAGTTCGTGCCGAAGGAAATAACCGTGGAACTATTATTGAAACCTGTGATATTTTCCGTGCACACATTGTTGATGTGGGAATTGATTCTGTGGTAGTAGAAGCAACCGGAAGCGAAGAAAAAATAGAAAGCCTTATCCGTTTGCTTGAGCCATACGGAATCCTGGAATATGTGAAAACCGGTCTTACTGCAATGGATCGTGGTTCTGTTGTAATGTAAGGATTATCTGGAAAGCTTTTTCCATACAGCGGCAGTCAGTTCGTGAAGGCCGTTACAAGGGGAGCTGGATTCACCCAGTCTAAAAATTTTGAGACTAAGGGGGAACAGCTCTTCTTTTTTTAACATGGGTGCTGCGGGGGCTGTGGCGTTTTCAAACTGAACCAGTGGAAGGGTTGAGGTCTGGTCACAAAGTTTATCTGCTTTGTTTTTGGACTGGATTTTTACGGGGCAGAAAATTTGATTTTTGTCTGAATCAAATTCGGGGTTTTGCAGAGTAATTTGTGTAATTTCTGCTTTTGCTGCTTCTACTGTTTCAAAGACAGATGGTATCCAAAGCGGCTGGCACGCAAAAATGAGTCCGTCGCTGGTAAAGAATTGGCGGATCAGTTTTTTTTGCAGTTTAATGAGAAGTAATTCCTCTGTTGGATGCGGTACAATTACAATCTGGTTTTGCATTTAATAAACCTTATATGGATAGTATAAACTTTTTTAATAAAATGATATAGTTACTTTTATGGATGAAAAAAAGGTTACGCAAAAAAAAGCTTTATATATTTTATTACCAGTTGCTGCGGTTTTGCTTATAGTTTTGACTTCGGTTATCTGTGTAAAGAACAGCAGAATTTCTTCTGTTTTATTTGAACCCGATTCTCTTAATCTGGTTGCAAAAAATCCGGCTGCCCGCAAAGGTACAATTAAAGAAAACGGAGAAGCCTGGTTTGGTTTTTCTGCCGCTCACAAAGAATACTTTTCTAAGATATATGCAAAAAATAAAAGTGCGGCTTTGGTAATCAGGGTAGAGTTTTTCCCGACAGAATCACAAAAGGAATTATTAACCGCCGGAGCTTCAATACCGTTTAATTTTGGAATTCTTTATCAGGAAGATTTTGATAATCATGGAAAGCTTAAGGAACCATTTACTTCTAAAATTTCTGTATATGCAGATTTAGAAAAAAAACTTTCTTACGGCGATACAGCTCCTGTAGCGGTAGATTTTTCTATGGCGCTTCCTAAATCCGAGCATTTTGATTCAAATCTCCCAACAGGATTTTTTATCCGTTCAAGTGTGCAGTGTCGTGTTGTAAGTGCCTGTGCTGCACCTGCAATGATTGGTTTTGATATAAGCACAGAAGTTCCTTTTTACGGATTTGCTTCTAACGGTGGAGTTGTAAACTTTTTGTGTACAACTGCAGATTTTTCTGGAGGAACTCTTGCTTTTCCTGTTCAAAATACTTTTGACTCTTTTATGCCAAAGATTATACTTACACTTTCGGATCAGGAAGAGCTTAAAGATAAAACTGCAAGAATTACAATTGGCGGCGAAAAGCTTTATGTGCGCAATGCCAGTCAGGTAAACAGACTTGAGTTTCCTGCTGCTTCTCTAAAAGCTCCGTTCAGTAATGTAGAAATTGCGGAAGACCGTGAATGCATTACCTCTCTTTTGATGCAGTCAAGTGACCTTTATGAAGCAGATTCCAAAACTGTTCAGTTTAAGGCTATAAAAACTGACCCTGGACTTATATTGAATTATAATCAGCAGAACTGGAGACAAAAGGAATATGAGGTTTATGAATGGGACCGATACCCGGGAATTCTTTTCTTTGATATTGCTGATTATAATATTCAAAATAACTTTTTCCGCCGGCTTGCTTATTATGTAGAAAAGCGGGGTTATAAAGGAAAGCTCTGGTCTGATGAAGTTTTAGCAGGCAAACACGGATACAACGCTCACGATTATTCTGCAGATTCTCTTGCAGCATTTTTTAATCAGGCAACAAAAGAGAATTTTCCGCTTTGTAAGGAAGAACTGACACTCAAAGAAATTCTTCTGGCAAACGGACTGCTTGTTCCGGATGGAAATCTTGTAAAGGCAGGAGAGGGTGGACTGGTTTCAATTTCGCGTGAGACTGCACCTTATACAAGGTCTTATCTGCTTGCACACGAAGCCTGGCATACGCTGTTTTTCCGTGATGAAGCTTTCCGGAATTTTGTGGCTGCAGTTTATTATACCTTTGATCCGGATAGCCGTCAGTTTTTGCTTGATTTTTTTGAATCGCAGACTGGGCTTGGTTACGACATAGAAGATGAATATTTAATGCATAATGAATTTATGGCATATATAATGCAGCAGAGCATTGCAAATGTTCCTGAATATTTTGTTGGACGTGCGAACCTTTATTCGGTACGAGTGTTTACACCGCAGCTTGCAGAATATGTACGTGCTACAAATGCAAAAGGCTTTGAGGATGCAGCTGTAATTTTGAATGATTATACCTACGATACCTACGGCATTAAGGGCGGTAATGTTGCCCTTATAAACAGATAACTATTCTATATCCATTGTAAAAATGCGCGAGGCTTCTATTGTAGATGGAGGTCCGTGACCCGGCATAAGGATTACTGAATCAAGTTGAGAAAAAATAGTATTTTCTATACCTGTGCGTAAAATCACTTCTGAATAGCTTGAGTTTGTACTTCCCATGGAGCCTGCAAAAAGAACATCACCTGTAAAAATAAGGTTTCCTATTTTGTAAACAATGGAATCTGTTGTGTGTCCAGGCATTGAAAAATAACGGATGGGCATTTTTGCAAGATAAAGTTTTCCGTCTCCCATAAGAACATTTGTATTGTTTTTTGCAACTTCCCAGTCGGCAGCATACACTTTTACATTGTAAATTTTTTGAAGGGTTTTAATTCCGTCTACATGGCTTGAGTGGTTGTGAGTTACCAGAACTGCGGTAAGCTTTAGATGCTGTTCTTCTATTTGAGAAATTATTCCGTCTGTGATTTTACCCGGATCAATTATAATTGCCTCATGGGTATTTTCGTTTACCACAACATAGCAGTTTGAAAAGCCTTTGAGATTCAGGTGGAAATAAACTTTCATAATGAATCTCCTTTGGAAAGCTCGCTGCCGTGAAGGTCAAATAAAGCTTCCCTTGTGTTAGACATTTTAAACGATACATTCTGTCGTTCTGAATTATAAAAAAGCGTGTGCTTAAGATTACAGTTTTGCATGGACGTATCTACTAAGGTTGCCATAATAAACCGCGAATTGAACAGGTCTGAATCATCAAAAGAAGACTGAAAAGCTTTGATGCCGTTAAAATTATCCTGAATCATATCGCTGGAAGTAAAAAGTGTATGAGAAAAGGTGCTGCCCGAAAATGAAGTAAACATGGAATTGCTTTTGATAAACGAGCAGTCATTAAAAACCGCAAAATCGAAAACGCACATGTGGGTTTTTACGTTTTCTGAATGTATGTTCATGAATGTGCAATGATGAAAATTACAGCCATAAAACTGTTTGTTGGTAAAATCTATATCCTTGAAGATTAGACCGCAGGCTGTAAGTCCGATTATTTTTTCGTGCGAAGCTATATACTCGTAGATTTTTTCTTTAAATTCGCCCGGATTAGGCATGTGGTCGAGACAATAGTTTTTTTCTTCTGTAAGATTGCCTTGTGCATCAAAGGTTGAAAGTGCAATATTGCGGCAATGCCTTACAAGACATGGGTTTTCTGAAAACATTACTCTTTTATTTTATAGTTAAAAGGTGTATCATTCAACTATGATTTGCTGGAAATGTAAAAAAGAAATTTCTATTGAAAAACCGGTTCGCGGGGATGAATGTCCACTTTGCCATGCAGATCTGCATGTATGCAGGGCTTGTGATTTTTATGAGTCTGGTGCCCATAATGACTGCCGCGAAAGCTCTGCAGATATGGTGACCGACAAGGAAAGAAGCAACTTTTGTGATTATTTTAGGGCCCTTCGACAGGCTCAGGGACCGCAGACTGGAGCTCAGGGAGCGCAGACTGGTAATGACAAGGCTTCTGCGGCCCGCAATGCCTTTAACGCACTTTTTGGTGACTGATATGACTGATTTTGCATTTATAGACAGCGGTGCCGGTGGCATTCCTTACATGAACAGTCTTCTCTCTAAAAAAAGTGATGCAAAATGTGTTTATATTGCAGATAATAAGAATTTTCCTTATGGCGAAAAATCTCACGAAGAAGTTGTTGACTGCGTAGTTCCACTTGCAAAAAAAGTTTGTGAAGCTTTTGAACCGCGCGTAATTGTTGTGGCCTGTAATACAATTTCTGTTAATGCACTTGAGGAACTGCGCCGACGGATTCCTGATGTAAAGTTTGTTGGAACTGTTCCTGCCATTAAGCTTGCGGCAGGAATTTCTAAAAAAAGGCGGCTTGGACTTTTAGCAACAAAGGCAACTGTAAACAATCCTTATAATGATGAACTTATGAAAAACTTTGCAAGCGACTGTACTCTTGTTACAAGGGGCGATGCAGAGCTTGTTGAATTTATAGAAAAAAAATCTTTTACTGCAACTCCCGAAGAATGCGAACAGGCTGTCCTTCCTGCGGTAGAATTTTTTTGCTCTCAGGACTGCGATACAATTATTCTTGGCTGTACACACTTTTTGCATTTACGGGATGTTATTCAAAAGGTTTGCGGCAATGAACTTAAGGTAGTTGATTCTGTCGATGGAGTTGTACGACATTCTCTGGAGGTTTGTTACGGGGGCGTTGCGGGGGTGTCCCCTGCACAGGGGGGAGGACGCAACGAAGTGCGGCCGAGGGGGGAGACGGCCCCCCTGTTATATGTAACAGGTTTGTTAGATGAGACTTACAAAAATCAGTACCAGACGCTTTGTGCAAGGTTTAATATAGAGTTTAAGGGTACTTTTTAATTCAGAAAAAAGTTAACCAAATCGCATAAAATTTCTAACTAAAATTTCTAATTTTCCGCAAAAGTCCAAAAAAATGGCAAAACATAGGGGAAACTTCTTAAAAATTTGCACACAAATTCCTAAATTTTTGCATTCAAAAACTGACTCGCCGGTATTAAAATCCAGACATAAACAATTAAAAACATCTATTAGGAGGAAAATTAGATGAAAAAAAGCGTAATTGTTGCTGTTGCACTTATGTGTGTAGCTTCTTTGTTCGTTTCTTGTTCAAAGAAATCTGCTAAAAAAGGTGATGGTACTATTAAGATTGGTATCGTTAACAATCCACCATCAGAGTCTGGATATCGCGCTGCAAACGTAAAGGACTTTGAAACTGTATTTACTGCTGCTAAGGGTTATGACGTTAAGAGTTTCTACAGCCTTAAGAATGATGAACAGCTTAATGCTGCTTCTCAGTTCATTACAGAAGGCGTTGATTATATTCTTCTTTCTGCTGCTGCTACAGACGGATGGGATTCTGTTCTTAAAAAGGCTCAGAAAGCTGGAATTAAAGTATTCCTTTTTGACCGCATGATCAACGTAAGCGAAGATCTTTACGAAGCTGCTGTTGTATCTGACATGGCTAAAGAAGGTGAAACAGCTGTTTCTTGGCTTAAGGCCCAGAATCTTTCTGAATACAATGTAATCCATATTCAGGGTGCTATGGGATCTGACGCTCAGATTGGTCGTACAGGTGCTTTGGATGCTGAATTTGCTAAGGGAACAATGAAGAAGGTTGTTCAGCAGACAGCTACATGGGACGAAGCAGAAGCTAAGAAGATTGTTGAATCTGTAATCAACTCTGGTGATGATTTCAACGTAATCTATGCAGAAAACGATGGTATGGCTAAGGGTGCTGTTGCAGCTTTGGATGAAGCTGGTATTACACACGGTGTAAACGGAAAAGTAGTTGTAATGGGCTTTGACTGTAACAAGTGGGCTCTCCGTGAACTCCTTGCTGGAAACTGGAACTATGATGGACAGTGTTCTCCATTCCAGGCTTCTGTTATTGAAAACATGATTAAGTCTGGTAATGTACCTTCTAAGAAAATCATTTCTGAAGAAAAAGGATTTGATGCTAAGAAGCTTACACAGTCTGACATTGATACATACGGTCTTGGTGACTAAGACTAACTCCTTAATTTGACTTTTCGGCGTAAAGTGTGTGTCCCATATTTTACGCCGTTTTTTTTGAAGATCCCCGGGCTTTTGACCCGACAGTTTCAGGGTTTGAAAAATGGAAGAAAATGTAATTTTATCAATGCGCGGAATTTGCAAGGAATTTCCGGGTGTAAAGGCACTGCAGAATGTTGACTTTACGCTTAGGAAAGGTGAAATTCATGCGCTCATGGGAGAAAACGGTGCAGGTAAATCAACTCTGGTTAAGGTTTTGACCGGTGTTTATGAAAAAGATGCCGGAGAAATCAAAATTGCCGGTTACGATGAATCTGTTTCTATCCGTTCTCCACAGGATGCCCAGAATCTGGGTATTGCCACAGTATATCAGGAAATAACTCTCTGTCCTAACCTTACGGTTGCAGAGAATATGTATATAGGACGAGGAAATTACAAGTTTGTAAACCGCCGCGCCCAGGAAAAATCGGCAGCTGTGCTGTTGCAAAAATTAAACATTCCTGCAAAGGCTGGTCAGCAACTTGGAACCTGCTCTCTTGCTGTTCAACAGATGGTTGCTATTGCACGTGCTGTTGATATGGATTGTAAGGTTTTAATTCTTGACGAACCAACTTCTTCTCTTGATGAAAATGAAGTAGAAGAATTATTTATGCTTATGCGCGATCTTAAGAGTCGTGGTGTAGGCATTATTTTTATTACCCACTTCCTTGAACAGGTTTACGAGGTTTGTGATAAGATTACTGTTTTGCGTAATGGTGAGCTTGTTGGTGAATACACTGTGAGCGAGTTGCCACGAGTTAAGCTTATTTCGGCCATGCTTGGTAAAGATATGGAAGATATGACCAATCTTAAAAACAGCAAACGCCCATACACAGGGGCCGGAACTGTTGTTTACGAGGCAGAAGGCCTTAGTTCAAGTGAAGGTGTTAAGCCTTTTGACTTCCTTATTAATAAGGGTGAAGTAAACGGTTTTACAGGACTTTTGGGGTCCGGACGAAGCGAAAGCGTACGCGCAATCTTTGCTGCAGACCGTGTAACTGGTGGTAAGGTTAAGGTAAATGGCCGCGATGTTAAGATTACCAAACCAAAGGATGCAATGCAGAATGGAATAGGTTATCTTCCGGAAGACCGCAAGGGAGACGGAATTATCCAGGATCTTTCTGTAAGAGAAAATATTATTCTTGCTCTGCAGGTATTAAATGGCTTTACAAAACCTCTTAGCCGCGCAGAATCTGAAAAGCTTGCAGATGAATATATTGAACTGCTGGATATTAAAACTGCTTCTAAGGAAACACCAATTAAGTCTTTGAGTGGAGGAAACCAGCAGAAGGTAATTCTGGCACGCTGGCTTTTGACTCATCCTCAATTCCTGATTCTTGACGAGCCTACACGTGGTATTGACGTTGGTACAAAAATTGAAATTCAGAAGCAGGTACTTAAGCTTGCAGAAGAGGGCGTAAGTGTTACCTTTATTTCTTCTGAAATTGAAGAGATGCTTTCTGTTTGTCAGAGGCTCATCGTTATGCGCGACCGAAAAATTGTAGGCGAGCTTAAGGATGCAATGCTGCGTCAAGATGTAATTATGCAGACTATTGCGGGAGGTAAGGCTCAAAATGGCTAATAAATTTACAAATTGGGTAAAAAAACTTTTTCAGTCTCAGCTTGCAATTCCAATTGTTGCCCTGCTGATTCTTGTAATATTCAATCTGATTCGTGATCCAAGCTTCTTTTCCATTGTTATTAAAAAGAATAACTTTGGAAACACTGTACTTTCGGGAAACTTAATAAGTATCTTAAACGGTGCTTCGGAGCTGGTAATTCTTTCTATAGGAATGACTCTGGTAACTTCGGCTACTAAAGGTCAGGATATTTCTATTGGTGCTGCAGCCGCCATTGCAGGCTCTGTATTTGTAAAGGTTTTACGTGCATGGAGCATTAATCCTGGAACAATTCTTGTTGGACTTATTCTGGCTTGTCTGGTTGCAATTGTTTTCTGTCTGTTCAATGGGGTTCTCATTGCTAAGTTTAATATTCAGCCTATGATTGCATCTTTGATTCTGTATACAGCTGGTCGTCCAATTGCTTACTGGATTAATGGTGGTGCAACTCCTAACGTAGAAAGTCCGTTGCTTACTTATATTGGTGGTTTTATTCCGCACATTGCAATTCCAACTCCAATTATTGTTGTTGTGATTTTTATTGTGCTCTTAAACCTGCTGCTCAAAAAGACAACCTTGAGTTTGTATATTCAATCTGTAGGTATAAACGAGCGTGCAGCCAAACTAAACGGAATTAATCCTGTAGTCTGGAAGCTTGTTGTATTCGTAATTCTTGGTGTGTGCGTTACAATGGCAGGTTCCATCAACGTATGTCGTATTGGACTTATTAATCACGAAACAATTCTGCTTGATATAGAAATGGATGCCATTCTTGCTGTTGCAATTGGTGGTAACTCCCTGGGTGGCGGTAAGTTTAAGCTTTCCGGTTCTATTCTGGGTGCCTATATTATTCAGGCTTTGACCATTACACTTTATGCAATGAAGGTTTCTTCTACAGCAGTTAAGGCTTACAAAGCAATTGTAATTATCATTATTGTAGTTGCCGGTTCTCCTGTAGTTAAGAAATGGATTGGTCTTCTTAAGAATAAGATTATGGAAAAGGCTGCAGCAAAAAAAGCAGTTCCTGTACCAGCAGTAGAGGAGGCTAAATAATTATGGCAAATATCTTTACTAACCTTTTTGGAAAAAAAGAAAACAGACAGCCGCTTTCTAATACAACCCTGCTGCTTACAATTACAATCTGTACTTTTGTTTGTATGTATGTGCTTGCAATGGCCATTTGGGGCGGCGGATTTTTGAATCCTCAGCAGTTTTTGGATTTGTTCAATAATAATGCTTATCTTATTGTTACTGCATGTGGTCTTACAATCGTAATGATTACCGGCGGAATTGATATTTCGGTTGGTGGTTCAATAGCTTTAATTACAATGGCTTCTGTTGTATTTATGGAAGACAAGGGCGGCGGATTATTCAGTTCGCTTTTGATTTCTCTTGGAATTGGTCTTGCAATGGGACTTGTTCAGGGATATTTTGTTGCTTTCCTTAAGATTCAGCCGTTTATTGTAACTCTTGCTGGTATGTTCTTTACACGCGGTATGACTACAATTGTAAGTAAGGTACCTCGTACAGCTTCAAACCCGGCCTTTCTGGCAGTAAAAGACTGCTATATAGATATTCCTTTCCTTGGAACTTATGCACGTAATGGAAGATGGATTCCGTCTTCTATTGAAGTAGGCGTTGTTATTGCGCTTATTGTTGTATTAATTCTTTGGGCAATGCTCAAATGGACACGCTTTGGACGCAACCTCTATGCTGTAGGAGGTAACCAGGAAAGTGCCCTTATGCTTGGTATTAATGTTCGAAGAACTCAATTTTTTGCATATGTTCTGTGTGGCGTTCTTGCCGGAATTGCAGGCTTTTGTTATCTGCTTCATACTGGTGCTGGAAACGCTTCTAACGCAACAGGTGCCGAAATGCAGGCTATTGCTTCTTCAATTATTGGCGGTACCCTTCTTAGCGGTGGTGTTGGAAGTGTTGTAGGAACTCTGTTTGGTGTAATGTCGCTCAAAACTATTAACAATATTGTTGTAGCATCGGGCTTGCGTGAACCATACTGGCAGAGTATTACTACAGGTCTTATGCTCTGTTTCTTTATCCTCCTTCAGAGCGTAATCCTTGCTCAGCGCAAGAAGAAACTTGGTAACATGGCCGGTTAATTTATTTTTCTACACTGAGTTTGTACTCACGGGGCGAAAGCCCCGTATTTTTTTTAAAGATGTAGCTGAAGTAGTGAGGATCGCTAAAACCGCATTCATAGGCAATGTCATAGCCTTTCATGTCGGTTTCTTTCATAAGACGTTTTGCGTTTTCTATGCGTACATTTGTAAGATATTCAATAAAGGTTGTTTTGCATTCGTGAGAGAAAATTGAACTAAAGTGATTTGGACTCATTGCAACGGCTTCGGCAACACTTGTAAGAGTAGTATTCTGATCTGCGTAATTTTCTTCTATATATTTTTTTGCTTTTAAGATTGTGTCTCCGTATTTTCCTGTCATTCTGGAGTCGCGATATTCAAGGGCAAAGTTTAAAACTCCTTCCAGGGTTTTTACAAAGTTATTTTCGTCGCGAACTGCATTATCTACAAATTGTCTTTGCAAAATTTCGGGATTAAGTTGCTTTATGTCTCCACCAAGGCTTTCGACAAGCTTAGACACGGCAAAAATCATATCAACAAGCAGGTAAGAAGCAAATACATTAAACTGACCCGGGTTGTCGTATATGAGTGCCATTGATTCTTCTATGATTGCCGAAACATCATTTTTGGAAGCATATTTAAGGCGGTCTACAAGCGGATCATTTTCTTTGAGCTCCAGGTATCCATTGGTTGTGCCTGGAGAAATATCGTCGCTGCTTATAATAAGGTTCTGCGGATTTTTGGAGTTGTCGGCTTCTGTAATTTTTTTTGCATCTTCGTAGGAAGAAGGAATAAGAGACAGGTGATCTACAGTTTTTCCAATTCCTGTAATTACATAGCAGTCTTCGTTTTGAGTTGCAATGTGTTCTATAGTTTCGGCCAGTCGGAAAACAGTTTCATCAAGTTCATCGGGACTTGAACCCTTGCAGATGCAGACAAGGCGGTTTGAGTGATGAAAGAATGAATAGGTTTGTTCCCAGGTTCCGGAATATGAATTCAGGCGGCTGCAGGCTTCCTGCTGATTTGTCATATTGTGACTGCGGCTTTCTACACGGCTTATGATGAGCTTGTAGCAGCGTGAAAGTAAATCTATTCCAAGCTCCTGGCATTTTGACATAAGATTTGTCATATCTGCAGAACCATGAACAAGATTGTTTAAGAATTCTTTTTGTACAAGCTTTTCGTGAGTTTTAAGCTCTTCTTTCATGCGCGAAATATCGCTGAGCTGTGTGCGTTCGCGGTCAATTTGGGCTGCAATTTTTTTAAGGCTTGTTATAACTTCTTCGGAGGTAAACGGCTTTAAAAGATAGTCTTCAACCCCGATTGAAATTGCTTTTTTTGCATAGTCAAATTCATCGTGACCCGAAAGGATTATAATTTTAATCCACGGCTGGGTTTTCTTAATTGCAGCACTAAGCTCCAGTCCGTCCATAAAAGGCATTTTAATATCTGTAATGAGGATATCGGGTTTGAGTTCGTGAATCATGGAAAGGGCAATTTCGCCGTCAGTTGCTTCTCCGGCAAAAGAAAAACCGGCTTCTTCCCAGTTTATTTTGGAACGGATTCCTTCGAGAACAATAGGCTCATCATCTACAAGAAAAACGCTATACATTCTGCTCC
The DNA here is from genome assembly GCA_024681195.1 of Treponema sp. Lineage (GTDB taxonomy): Bacteria > Spirochaetota > Spirochaetia > Treponematales > Treponemataceae > Treponema_D. The sequence continues at coordinate 12,780 of JAILBH010000055.1, read as the reverse complement.
TCAAAAACACATGGAATAGTAAAGCTTATGGTACTTCCTTTCTTATGCTCTGATTGTATCACAAGACCGTCGGTTTTGTCTCCGTAATAAAGCTTGAGCTTGCGGTGAACATTGTAAACACCATAAACAGAACTAAGTTTTTCTGTATCATCAGAAGCGTGTTCAAGTTCGTTTTTAACCTGTTCCAGACGCTCCGGTGTAAAGCCGGCTCCGTCATCAGTTACGCTAAAAGAAATAAAGCTGTGAGTTGCATCTGTGTACTGAGCTGCAACCTTAATGTGTCCGCGCCCCCGCTTGTTTTTAATTCCGTGATAAATTGCGTTTTCTACAAGTGGCTGCAGAACAAGTTTTATAATTTTAAAATCCAGCAGCGAAGGGTCTGTTTCAATTTCGTAATTTAAAATATCGGCGTAGCGGATCTGTTGAATGGTAAGGTAATTCTTAATGTGATCCAGCTCCTGTCCAATTGTAATCCATTCATGTCCGCGGCTAAGAGAAATGCGCAGAAAGTCAGAAAAAGCTTTGGTAATGCGCACAACTTCTTCGGTTTTTTCTTCTTCGGCAAGCCAGATGATTGTATCAAAAGTGTTGTACAAAAAGTGTGGAGTAATCTGAGCCTGAAGTGCCTTCATTTCTGCCTTCTGAATATTCTTCTGCTCCTCAACATTCTTTTTAATAAGAAGGTCAATCTGCTCGGCCATCTGGTTCATGTTGCTTGCAAGTGGAACAAGTTCTTCAACAGCAGGAACCTTTGTTCGTGCTTCTAAGTTTCCCTGCGAAATTTGTGTAGAAAGCTCCTTCATGTCCGAAAGCGGCCGTGTAATAGATTTAGAAACAGTAACATAACCGTTGAATGAAACAGCCAGTGAAAACAGAATAATTATAATCTGAAGGATTGTAAGGATGATAGAAGAATGCTTAATGGAAGCGTTTGTTTCGTTCGCAGATTCAATTTCCGAAAGAATAAAATCCTGCATAATATCCGAAAACAGCGAGGTAATGGTTCTAATTTCATCCAGCGAAATTTCGTTTTGTGTAACCGTTCCGCCGCTTTTAATCTGTTTTTCGAGCATTTCTATATTTCTGGAAAGTGTGGTGCAGGCTCTGTAAGCTACCTCTAACTTCTGTTTGTTTTCTGCGCTTTTTGTGTGAAGCTGCATGTCCGAAATTCCCTTAAAAATTTCAGAAACCATATTATAAGGCGGGTCGGTTTCAAAAGATTTTTTACCGCAGACAATTTCCCAAAGCGTATTAGGAATGTTGGATTTTGCAATCTGGTTAATGCTGTTGGCCTTACTTACGTTGGTGATTATATCGTCATACTGTTTTGTATGAATCTGCAACACAATTACAGAATAAATAGTTGGAATAATCATAATCCCAATAAGAAATATGTAAGAAATCTGAAGAGTTTTTTTGAGACTGTGAACTTTTAATGACCTTGTGCTTTTTTGATTTTTCATAAACTTTGCAACTGTGGATTAATAACCTCTTGGACTGTAGGTAGAAAAATCGTCGTTTTCGGTAAAGATTGATTCGTGCATGTAGGTAACACGTGGAATCTCTTCGCCCGTATGAATCTTTTTTACAAGCTCCATAAGTGTTGGACCAAGATTTGGATTACATTCAACAACACAGTTAAGCTTGCCTGCAACAAGTGCGTCAATACATTTTTGCTCAGCATCTATAGAAATTATAATTACATTACGGGAGCTTATTCCATTTTCTTCAAGCGAATCCAAAAGTCCGAGCGTCATAGAATCATTGTGTGAATAAATTACGTCAATTGGTTCTCCGTTCAGATAAAGTCCCCGGTTATCGCGAAGAATCCTATCCATCATTTCCTTACCGCGGGAACGCAAAAAGTCTCCGTCTTCGGAATGAACAATATAAAACTTTGGATCTGTTTGAATAAGACTTCTAAAGCCGTTTGCACGTTCTGTTGCAACCGAAGAATTTTCTGTACCCGAAAATTCGACTATATTAATACGGGAATTTCTGTTTTTGCATTTTTGTGTAAGAAAGAATGCTGCACTGTAGCCTTCTTCAAATCCGTTTTCACCAAGAAAGCCTGCATAAAGGCTCTCGTCGGCATCAATCTGGCGGTCAACAACAATAACAGGAATGCCGGCTTCTTTTGCTTCTGTAAGAACATTGTCCCAGCCGGTTTCGACAATCGGTACAAAAGCAATAACATCTACCTGGTAAACAATAAAGGAGCGGATTGCTTTTAACTGGTTTTCCTGCTTTTGCTGTGCATCATCAAAAATTATCTGAACATTGTTTTCTTCGGCTGCTTCAAAAATTGACTGAGTGTTTCGGGTGCGCCAGGCACTTTCGGAACCAATCTGCGAAAAACCAAGAATAAGTCTGTCTGATTCAAAAGAATTGTCCTGTTGATTTTTACGGTTTGTCTTGTCTTTTTTTGTACAGGCAGAAAGGGTTAGAAAAAAAATAGCAGCTAAGAGAAGGAAAAACGCTTTTTTATAATATGTTACTTTGACAGCTCTCATTTGTTTTAATTTTAAATGTCACAACGACTAAAGTCAAGGTTTATATGCATTCTTTGGGGTGTCGTTTGCCATAATCATCAAAATCTAATAGAATATAAGTAATATGAAGGCGTTCAGATATTTTGGTTTAATAAGTTTTTTTTTGCTTGCATTTATGTTTGTGGCTTGTAAGAACGATATTGTTTCTGCAACAACATTCGATTTTGACGAAAAAAAGAATGCCGCCGATTATGACGATTTTATTCTTCCTCCAGATAAAATTGAAGCAAGTCACGGAGAAAGCAAGGCTGTAACCTTAAGCTGGACTCCCGTAAAAAATGCGGTTCAATATTATATTTATTCTGCTGCAACTCCATATGATGTCTTTAATAAAATTTCAGAAACCAAGGGCGACGAAACAGAAATAATTGTAGATGAAGAAGCCGGTGTGACTAAATACTATTGTATCTGTGCCGTAAACTACTACGGAACAGTTTCTGCAAAAAGTGTGGTTGTAATGGGTTCTTCGCTGGCCGTACCAATTATTACAGAGATTGAAGCTTCGGAAGAAGGGGATTCTGTTACCGTTGAATGGTGGATGGATAATTGTTCCGATCTTACATATCAGAATGACATAAACTTTTATGTATACACAAGTCTCAAAACTTCACCAAATATCAAATTCAAAACTTTGACTGTAACTGGTAATACTCGTAACATAAGGATTGATGGCCTTATTTCTAAGACTGAATATCTTTTTGAAGTAGAAGCTGTAAATACTCAGAACGGAAATAAGGAACCAAGTGGTCAATATTCGGCCGAAACTGCACATCGTGTTCTTCCTGATGCTCCTGCCGGCTTTACTGTTACAAAGGGACAAAGCCTTTCGGAAGTAGTACTTTCATGGCAGACTCCTTCTGGTGCGTGGTACAGGGAAAATTCTGGTTCCAGCGGTTTTGTGCTGCATCCGATTTATTTCGAAATTTATAGAAAAGATAATGATAAAATTAAGAAAATTGGAACTTTAAGGCTTAAACTCACAGATAATCAGCCCCTTAAGCAGGGTGAAACAGAAATTGTCTTTACAGATGCCGATAAGACTACCTGTTCACATCTTGACAATTCTCCATATGATAAATATTTCATTGGCGCAACAATTACTTTCACAGATACAATCGAAAGCGAAAACCGTGGTAAAGTTTATTCATATTATGTCCAATCAATTACAGATGATATTAAGGGAAAAAGAATTACTTCCGAAAGCAGCTGTACACAAGAGGTGGATGGCTGGACTGTTGGTGTACCTCAGTTCTCAATAAAATCAGATTATGTGAAGAATAGTGAAGGAAATACATTTACAGATATCTCCTTTAAGTATAATTTAAAATTTGAAAACCGTGGTGTGCCTTATTCATATTTTATAAAGAAAGAAAAACTTGCGCTTGATGATGGCGTTACTCAGGACGGTGAGCCGGAATGGTTGACTTTTAGTTCTGTAGAAAGCATCAATTCTAAGGTAGATGAATTTGCACCAGTACAGGGTAGTCCTCAAAATGGTTATTACTTATATACACTTTTTGTATGTGTGGCCGGAACGGATGTGGCAGATTGTGAAAGCGCTGAGGCAAACTTTTATACTATTCCTGCGTCCGGAAAATATATAGTAACTGATGATGTAAACTCTATTCCAAAAATAGAAAATTTCTCTGTAGAAGACGGATATGCCGACAAATTTAATTTATCCTGGAAATATAACAGCAAATACGTTTATACAATTCACTGGTGGGAAATGAACGGCAGCCAGAAAGGTAACAAAGAGTTTAAGGTAATTACTCCGGAGCAAAATTGGACAGACGGAAAAATTGTTACCTATTCACACACAGGTGTTGTTTCTGGAAGCAGACGTATTTATGAACTGGAAGCTTCTACGGGAATTTCAGAAACTGCAAAGATTTTTACAGATGGAACGGAGCTTGAAGAAATGATTTTTGAAACTCTGGGAACTGCAGAACCTTCGTTTACAACTTATGATTACAATACTATTACAGTAACCTGGCCAAAGGTTCAGAAGGCCCTTGATTCCAACTATACTGTTTCTGCAAAATATGACGGCTCAGATGTGGAGCTTGTAAACGATACAAATACAGTCATTCGGCTTTTAGAAGGCGAGGATGTATATGAATGTGTTATTACAGAGCCTGATGGATACAATAACGCAAATGTATCGGGAAAGAAAATCAATCTTACTGTAACGGCACAAAATGACAGTGACACTACTAAGAGCCAGGCAATAGCTGTATGTACTCTGGGTCCTGCTCTTGCCGGCACAAAAGTACTGGGAATAGAAGAAAAATCGATTACTATTCAGTGGAATAAAATAGAAGGTGCGGCTGGTTATATAATTACACGCAATAGTCGGGTTGCAGATGAAGATATCTATTTCTTTGATGGTAGTTCAATTGCTGTTAATGAAGCTGCGGTAGATAATAATTATGCTGAAATTCGTGAAAACAGTAATGGCACTTACACATTTATAGATAAAGCTGTTGATAATATTGATGTAACAAATCCTTATACAATAAATCAGGCTTGTATTGAATGGGGACTTCCTTTTGATTATACGGTTGTTCCTGTAAAAGCAGACAGCACTTCAAATACTGTTGCATATACAAATCTTGAACCAAAGACTGGAGTTGCAAAAGGTTTTGGATTAAATGTTCATGCTCAAAAATCTGAAAGTTCTGAAAAGCAGATTGTTGAATGGACTAAACCAAATACAGTAGATATATCAAGTAGTCCTGTCCTTTATTACAGGGGCTATAATGATGATGGCTCTGTAGAAAACAAATGGAAGAAGCTTTCGGTTGAATTTGAAAGTTCAAATACAAAGACAAAGACAAAACCATTTATACCGCCATTCTCACCTGATACAAAAACCGAGGCCTTTGAATATCTGGTCGCTTATGGACGTTCTACAAGTGAACTTACAAAGGTTCCACAGTCGTTGCTTCAGGATTCGACAAACGGTGGACTTGCGACACTGGAAACAGCATATACTTACACAGATGTTCCGGTAGAAAAAGCAAACAAGGGTTATCTGCTTGCAGTAGATTATAAAGTACATACAGGTAGTAACAATTCTGAACGTGTTGATTGGGATGAATGGGATTACAGTAAGCGTTCTCTCGGACCGGACAGCGCAATTCTTTCTATCTGTAACTATAATCTTGGAAATACCTGGACCGAGGTTGCAACCCTTGATAAAGATATGCATTACGTGAGCACAGGAACAGGCCTTGTTAATACAACAGTTACAAAACACAATGGTACGGAATTGTCTCTTAAACCGACAGTTTTGATGGATGGAAGTAAGAATAATCCTGTTACAAAAGGACATCTTCAGGTTCTGCGTGATGCAAGACATTATTATGCAATTACTCTTTCCCGCGGTGGTGCTTCCTATGAACTGGGTAAGGATAATAGTGTTTATGGGTATAGAGAGATTACAGACTTGGAATTTGCAAAAATGGTAATGGTACTTTTTTCAAATCCAATGGATTATATTGGTAAACTTGATGATAAGAATGATTCACTTCCTGATAGTAGTGTTGTTTATAATCATCAAGGTGCATTGAGCCCTGATTTTATATTTACTTATACAAATTATGCTCCAGAATTTGAGGTGCCTTCTGGAATTGTACAATCTCAATTATCAATATCATGTACAGGTACTGCAAAGAGAAGTCAGGCTGGAATAGGTGGTTATCCAAAAACAATTTTATCAACAAAAATTACAGCTAAAAAACTTGATAATAAAATGCCTGATTGTTATACAGGTTCAATATCTTTCGAATTAACTGATCAAAAAGTCGCATATATTAATGGTCAAAATTATAGTGGTGATGTAAGAAGAATTTTTGTTCCGTTTAAAATTTATGGTGACGATACATCATATTATAAGAATTCAAGTTACGGCTGGTGGAACTAGGAGAGCAGAATGATTAAGTTGAATAATGCGAAAAAAATTACTGCTCTTGTTTGCGGGGCACTTCTTATGCTGCAGTTCACCGGTTGCTATACCTGGTATGAATCAAAAACTGATATGGATACCAAAACTCAAAAGATTAATTTGAACGACTTGTTTTATAAAGAAAAAGAAGTCACTGAGCTTTCTATTCCAAAACAGCTTTTTGTTTCTAAGGGAATGTACAGCGGTACTGTAAAGCTTCACTGGGACGAAGTTCCTTATGCAACCTCTTACCGCGTAGAACGGGCAGTTGTTAGTCCCGATCCCGAAAGCGGCGAAGTTACCGTTCCAGAAGAAGGTGATTTTGAAGTAATCAATAAATATGTTTATACAAATAATTACAACGATCTTATTTTGCCATCTCCGGGCTCACAAAACAAACAGTATGAGAAGTTTTATTATTACAGAGTAAGTGCAGAAAATATAAAACAAGGCTTAGAATCAAGTGAGTTTACACCAATTTCTAACGATACCCGCGGCTGGCTTTTGCGTCCTCCTTCGGCAATAGAAGCAGACAAGGGAGAAAGCACTGAATACATCACAGTTACCTGGTCTGGTGTTCCGGATGCTGCCTCTTATATCATTTACCGTGGAGAAAAGGAAAACGGCCTTGGTATGGAGTTTTTGGACTCAGTAAAAGGAAATAAGAATTCCTACAGGAATGAATTAACTGCAAGCGAAAAGGGTGTGGAATTTTATTACAAGGTTTGCGCTGTGCTTTCAAGTGGTTCGGAGTCTGCGTTTACGGGACTGGCACTTGGATATTCCGGTAAAGAAGGTGCGCCAACTTGTCCTGAAAATATTCAGGTAACAAACGGTAAAGGTAAGTCTTTAGATAAGCTTACAATTACCTGGGATGCTTTTAATGCAGGTAATAATTATGATGATGTAAAATACACCATTTACAGAACAAGTGATACAGATACAATTTATAAGCTTGTTTCAAATGGAGTTACCGGAACTTCGTTTACAGATTCTTCTGTGCTTAAGCCTGGCGTAAAATACTATTATTATGTTCAGACAATCGCAACTGCCAAAACAGGAGAAAATGCAGGACAGGCATTAAAATCTTCTTTCAGTAAAACCGGACCTGGAGCAGCAGTTCCTGCTGTCGGCTGGCTTTTGAGTGCGCCTTCAAGCTGTGAAGTAGCAGATTCGTCTAATCCTGTAAAGGTTAAAATCCGTTGGAGTCCTGCTGTCGGCTATGATGATGCTGATGTAAGTTATTCTTATAATATATATTATTCTAACAGTATTAATTTTGACGAAAGCTATGAGGTGGCTCTTCATCTTACAAAAGATGATCCAACAGTTACTGTAGATTCGGACGGCTATTATTCTTATGAAACAGAGCGCCATCCGTACTTCCGTATTGTAACTAACAATGGAGACATTGGCCAAAGTGCACCTGGTACAATAATTGCTCCTTGTCCAAAAGCTCCTGTCAATGTTGCTGCAAGTAAGACTTCCGGGCTCGATGGACTTCAGAATTATAACGCAAATACAAACGGAGTTTATCCTGTAAAGATTACGTGGGCCCCTCCTGCAGATGATACTCCGGCAGGTTACCATGTATACCGTTCTACAAAACCGGATTCTTCTTTTAGAAAAATTTCTGATGAGCCGGTAACAGGAACTTTGGAATTTATTGATAATAACGAAACCGCACGTGCCGGAACTTTTTATTATTATAAGGTTGTTTCCTTAAATCTCCTTGGTCAGGGAAAAAAGAGTAATGATCAGAGTGAAGATACCCGTGGTTATGGTGCTCTTACCCGTGATCAGTGGTTCCGTGAATACAACAAGACTGTTAAAAAATCTCAAACCAAATTAACCCTCATGCATAAATCAAAGGATACAGACAAGCTTGGCTCAGAATCGGTTAATGGAGAAATAAGTGGAAGTCTTTCTTATAATGCAAAGATCGACGGTTTGGGTGCAAGAATTCTTATGCATTATAATAATTATGCAGACTTATATGCAGGTGGAAACTCTGATTTTGGTATTGCCTTTTTGATTACAGGAGATACAAATACCAGTGCAAACATGAGTGCAAATGGAACTATGGACGGAACAGTAACTGCCGCAAACAGCGGTATGTATCCTGGTTATGCTAAATATAACAGCCTCGAAATTAAAGGTGGTAGAGCAGGTGGAGGCTACTATCTTGTTTCTACCCGCAATAAGAACGGAGATACAATTTTGAGTGAAGGAAATGTAGACTGGGCCGTGGGAGAAGAAAACTGATGAAGGAAAATAATATGAAAACTAAAATTACAATTTTTGCAGCTTTGGCAGTTTTAATAGGAACTCTATTTTGTTCGTGCTATACACCAAGCCCGCTTTATGGGACATGGAGTGACAATGATGGAAATAAGATCCAGTTTATAGATGACGGTACTTTTTCGGCAACAATAAAAGATTCAGATAACCAGATTATTTCTTATTCCGGTGAATGGTCTGTAATAGACAATGTTCTTATTTTTACAATAAAAGGTGACAGTCAGTATACAAGAAACACAGAATGGGATATACGCGGTGCCATGCTTTATCTTACCTGGACTGCAAATAATACTACAAAAATTCTTACGCTTTATCATACTGCGCGTTAGACGAGGCTGATTGTGAAAAAATTCTTTACTATAATTGCAATTTTGAGTTTGTGTGCCGCTGCCTTTGCTCTTGATGTAGATGTTGTATTTGATGAAGGAGTGAGCTATGCGCAGGTAACACGTGTTGAAAAGCTGACTGACCGCTCCAATTTTGTCCGTGAAAACATGATGATAGGTGCATACTTTACAACAAAAACCGTTGGACTTCCTCTGGTAGATCTTGAACTTGATGTTAGTGCATATTATCCATTTTATCAGGCATTTAACGGCATGGAGCAGCATCCACGCAATGTAGTAAATTATGCTTTTGACAGTTATTTTGGTGCATACTACGATTATGACTATTTTAAGTATGTGATTTTTTCGGGAAGTCTTGGCATGCATTACATGTACCAGCTTACAGATGAATGGCACATGAATTATTTAGGACTTGGATTGACTATTGGTTTTGAACTTCCTGTATCACCAGGCTGGACTATCATAAACCGAAACTTTGTTTCTTTAGATAATCCAAATCTGGGGCAGAATAAGAATATTCAAAAGTTTGAAGGCTGTTATTCATACCATATTAACCTGGGAGTAAGATATTCCCGCCGGGTTAGGAATGAATACAGTTATATTAAAGGCGGTTCTTGATAGCTTCTATAAATTGCCATGAATCAAGTACTTCTTTAGCGGCAGGGTCTGCAATGCGGGCAATGTCACCTGTCATGTAGCCTTCTTCGATTGTCTGAAGAGTTGCTTTTTCGAGGCGCTTTGCAAAATCAACCAGTTCTGGAGTTCCGTCAAGTTCACCGCGTTTTGCAAGGGCACCGGTCCAGGCAAAAATTGTTGCAACAGGGTTTGTAGAAGTTTTTTCTCCCTTGAGGTAGCGGTAGTAGTGCTTTTGAACTGTGCCGTGGCTTGCTTCATATTCAAAGTTTCCGTCAGGGCTTACAAGAACAGAGGTCATCATTGCAAGAGAGCCGCATGCAGAAGCAATCATATCGCTCATAACGTCGCCGTCGTAGTTTTTGGTTGCCCACATAAAGCCGCCTTCGCTTCTCATAACACGAGCTACGGCATCATCAATCAGGGTATAAAAATATTCAATGCCTGCAGCGTCAAACTTAGCTTTGTATTCTTCATCGAACACTTGCTGGAAAATTGCCTTAAAGGTTCCGTCGTAGATTTTGCTGATTGTGTCTTTTGCACCAAACCATACGCTAATCTTGCGGTCGAGTGCATAAGTAAAGCAGCAGCGTGCAAAATTTGCGATGGATTCGTCCATGTTGTGGATACCCTGAATAATTCCGGGACCCTTCATATCCATAATAGTCTTACGGATTTCTTTTCCGTCTACGCCTGTAAATACAAGCTCTGCTTTTCCTGCAGTAGGACATTTAATTTCACAGTTTTTATAAACATCACCGTAGGCATGGCGGCCAAGAACAATTGGCTTTTTCCAGCAGCTTACTGTTCCATGAATATTGTTTACAAAAATTGGCTCACGGAAAACAGTACCGTCAAGCTCGGCACGGATAATTCCGTTTGGGCTAGGGGTAAGCTGTTTAAGGTGATATTCTTCTACGCGTGCCTGGTTAGAAGTGATTGTTGCACACTTTACACCAACATGAAGACGTTTGATAGCTGCAGCTGCTTCGTAAGTAATTTTATCATCTGAGTCATCACGACTCTTAAGTCCAAGATCATAGTATTCAGTTTTCAAATCAATATAAGGCAAAAGGAGCTCGTCCTTAATTACCTTCCACAAAACTCTTGTCATTTCATCGCCGTCGAGTTCGGCGATAGCATTTTTCATCTGTATCTTTGCCATAATGAGAGTATTATATAGAAAATGAAGAGATAGTGCAAATATGATATGTATTAATATGGTCCTGTCACTCACGTGGAAAACGACCCCGTCCAGCTGAAGAAACCTGTCCGAGGTCGTTTTCCACTCCGTGACAGGACTAGCTGAAATCTTATTCAATGACAATATTTTTTGTTTTTTATATAATAGCATTATGGACAAAGCTAAAGTTTCAACTAAAGGTTTTTTTATTGCTTCTATTTTGATTACTGTGCTGGTGGCGCTTTTGGTGCCGGTGGATTTTTTTATTTTTAATGTGCCGCGGGGGATTTGTGCGGTGCTGGTTGTTGCGGCGCTGGTGGCAGACGTGATTTATTGCTGCGGCAAAAGTAAGCGCTGGAAAAAAATCACACTTTCTGTTTTTGGCGGGCTGATCTGGCTGGCGGTGATTTTCTTTGCGTTTTTCTGGCCTTACTGGAATAGTGCGGTTTTTAAGCTTAAGACAGCTCCTTCTTCTCCTCAATATGATTTTGTGCTTTCACAAAAGCAGGCGCTGGAAGATCTGGATTTTGCCTATAAACAGGTGGAGCGTATTCATCCGGCTATGCGCAATAAAAAAGGCTCTGAGTATAAAACTGTAAAAGCTGCTTACGAAAAACAGCGTGCTGTAATCTGTGAAAAAAACGGTGTAACGGTTAACGAACTTGCGCGCTGTGTTCAACGGGTTTATTCTACACTGCATGATGCGCATACGGGTTCCTTCCCTCAATATACTGATGTGCTTTATTACAGGGAAGTTAAAAATATAAACGATTCTGAATATGGCTTTCACGGAATAAACGGACTTTCTTATAAAGATTTGCTTTTGCAAAAAAGTGATTTATTCAGTTATGAAAAAGATGAATGGGCTTTAAAAGATCTTGCAGATTATACAATCAGAATTGACCTGCTTGATTTTCTTGAGTTAGAGCCGGCTAACGGTGTAACCTATATGCTCAAAAATGATGACAATAAAATCATTGAACGACAGGCCAGTCCGGACGAATTTGTCACTGTTGAAGAATATTATAAATACAATAATGTTGATACCAAAGCCAAAGGTTCGGCTAAGCCTTTTGTTTCTTATCAGATTGATGAAGAACATAGTCTTGCAGTTTTGACTCTTACCTCTTGCGAGAATAATAAACAGTACAAGAATTGTCTTAATCAGATGTTTACCGAAGTAAAAGAGAAGGGTATCAAAAATGTTGCAGTTGATGTCCGCGGAAATGGAGGCGGTTCATCGCTCGTAATCAACAGTTTTTTCCGATATCTTGATATTGATTCTTTTTACGAATCAAGCTGGGATGTCCGTTATGGACCTTTTGTTGTAAAGCATACTAAGCCTCTTAGAAAAAATCACAGGATAAAAGAACTGCTTTTTACAGGAAACGTTTTTGTACTCACTAATGAACGAAGTTTTAGCTCTGCAATGATGTTCCCGCAGTATGTAAAAGATAACGGAATCGGCAAAATAATTGGAGTAACTCCGGCTAATGATCCAAGTGGTTATGGAGATACTGTAAGAAATTATCTTCCAAACTCACATATAAAAACATTTATTTCTAAAACCGATTTTACCCGTATAGATCAGGATTCGCCGGACAGATATGTAGAACCGGATTATCCGTGTAAAAGCAGCCAAGTGATGGAAGAATTATACCGTCATTGTGAACATTAAGCTTTGTCGCGCTGTGCGTGCTTTATTTTCTTTTCTTCATAAAGATTCTTATCGGCTGCTTTTAAAAGCTCAGATAAGTCATTGTGATTGCTTGAGTATTCTACAGTACCTATGCTTATGGATAGAGTAAATGGCAG
>JAILBH010000001.1 GCA_024681195.1 Treponema sp. | reverse complement strand
GTTGAACACGAAGCGCCTTTTATTGAAGAAGACACTTCTTCAAGTTTTGGCAAGGGCAATCCTGTAATCCGCATTTACACAGATATTGATTCGCGTTATATTCTGGAAGATTTTTTTGCAAAGCTGCAGATTAATTTTGGGGCGTCAAACTAAACCCAAGGTGTTGATATGATTGTTTTGATAACCGGGGCATCGCATACATGAAAGACCGTAGTATTTTTCCAGAGCAAGTTTTGTTTCATTGTTAGTATTGTTGTTAATGAAGTCCAACGTTTCCTGTGCAATTGCATAATGTGGCGTTGGTCTTTTTATTGGCAAGACCTCTGTGTTTTCTGTTTTTATTACTATCAGTTCATCCAAGGATACTTTATAGAGTTTTGCAAGGGTAACAAGGTTGTCCAATCTTGGAAGATATTTTTCGTTCGCATTTTCCCACGTATAGATTGATTGAGGATTTTCCATTCCTAGAAGTTTTTGAATTTGAGCAACTGTGATGTTGTGTGATTCTCGTATCTCTTTTAGCCTTTTTGATGTCGCCGGAACATCAATTACGGGAATAGAAAAACTTGGATCAATTTTGTAGGTAACCATGTTTACAGTATAAGAAAAAATAAAATTTAAATTAAGTTTCTAACTTAATGTTTTTTGATTTTTTGTAATGTAAGATTTAAGCATGGATAATGAAGAAATTACACCGATACTTGTTCAAAGCAAAATAGTTCTCATTCGCGGCAAGCAGGTCATGATTGATAGAGACCTGGCGGAATTGTATGGGGTGGAGACGAAACGTATTACAGAAGCTGTGAAACGAAATATCGAACGCTTTCCAGAGGAATTTAGGTTTCAAATAACATCAGAAGAAAATGAATTTTTGAGGTCGCAATTTGCGACCTCAAAAGAAGAAGGTATTTTGAGGTCACAATCTGTGACCTCAAAAAAAGAAAAAGATTCTTTAAGGTCGCAAAATGCGACCTTAAACGAGGAGAATGAAAGTCAACGAGGAAAACATACAAAATATCTTCCTTATGTTTTCACTGAACAAGGTGTCGCCATGCTTTCTGCAGTTTTACATAGTCCTACAGCAATCCAGGTGAGCATCAAAATTATGGATGCCTTTGTAAAACTTCGTCATTATGTGAGTTCCCAGATTGTCAAAACAGATGATAAGGCAGAGCTCACAGAAATCCGGCGGCTACTTTTGCTTCATATAGACCATTGTGACAAAAAATTTTCTGAACAGGATAAAAAGATTAATCAGATTATCAGAGTGTTGAATAATTTGATCGATGAGCCAAAACCAAATCGGAAAATTGGCTTTGTGGATGAAGAATAATAAATGTTTTTAAGGTCACAATTTGTGACCTTAAAGAAAACGCGAGGTATTTATGGAAAAACTAACTGATGGAAAAATCTTTTTTGAAAACATTATTATCACGCCATTGGAACGCTGGGTAAATACAGACTTTGATTTAGATGAAGATACTGTCCAGGCTTTGAACCGCCTGGCAGAAGAATCAAATCAAAGTGTAGACAACGTTGTAAATCACATACTTGCCGATTTCTTTGCAGAGCATCTCGAGCTTTCTAAATTAAATGCTAAAACCCTGCTCAAGACAGGAGAAAAATGCCCCTGTATTCTGCTTTTGGAAAACGGTAAACCAATTGCCCGTGTAAAAATGATTATCTGGGGCGATGGAAATCTAGTGTTCTCTTCAGAAAAGACTCCTCCCAAAAAACGCAGCGAAAAAGATCAGCCCGAACCGGTCACAAATTGTGACCAGTTTACATGGGAAGCAGCAAAAAAATCAGGAATTACAGAAACAGCGTAATTTGTTTATATTCTTCGATTAATTTTTCTGTTTTCCACTGTGCATTTGCCGGGCTCGTACTTGGCAGACAGTGTACGGTAAGGTTATAGCGCTGCTCATATTTACCGGTGCAATATTTTTTCCAAAGATTGTATGCAGTTTTCCCGGTGCAAAAAACTTCACTTATCTGAGAGCCGTCAAAAAGTGAGGTAAAATTATTTGGCACTGCATCGCGAATACTGGAGTCGGCAGCACCTTCAATTTTGCACGAAGCAAGAACATCCCACATTGCAAGCTTGTGTCGTAAAAGAAAAGCTCGTCGTTCTGTAATGGCTGCGGTAATAGTTGCTTCTGTCGCGCCGCTACCCAAGGCTTTGTTAGGAATCACAAACTCTTCTTCAAACACTTTACTCATTACGTTCCAGAATCTGTTCTGCGGGTGCATATAAAAAAATCCGGCCTGGCGGCTTTTGGGTGAGGGCATAGTGCCTAAAATCAGTACGCGGCTTTGTTCATTCCACACAGGCGGAATAGGGTGTTGGATCTCACTAATATTCAACTTTGATCGTCTCCACACTATAAGTTTCTTTAAAGAGTTTTTCGTCTGCAGGCGAACGGATTAGCATAAGTTCGGTAAAGTGACCGGTCGTTTTGTCCTTAAAACCGGCCACTTTTTCTCCGGTGCAGATGGAGCTGCGGATTACGGCATAGTGAGTCTCTGGGTCAAATTGGAATGAGGGTTTTTGTTTCTTTTTGCGACCAAAGAAAATCATATTTTCAGCCTAGAAGTTTGAACCATTCCATCCCCAGTTAGACGTTCTAAAATAACTGACGTAGACCGCGTCGCCGGGGATGCCTTGTGTTTTTTTAATTCTAACTTGTTTGATTGCGAAAAATCAACTACAATTGCTGCATGACTACACATTGTCTAAAGGTTGCGCTCAGAACTACGATTCCTGTTTTTCTGGGCTATATTTCCTGCGGGATTGCTTTTGGGCTCATTACTATTAATGCGGGATATCCGTGGTGGCTTGCTCCTGCTACCGGAATTTTGATTTTTGCCGGTGCGGGACAATTTCTAGCTGTACCTCTTTTTGCTGCCGGGACTCCCATTCCAGTGATTCTTGTTACAGAGCTGCTTTTGAATATCCGCCATATTGTTTACGGACTTCCTCTGATTAATCAATTTAAAGAATGCCGTCGTTACAAGCCATATTTAATTTATGCACTCACTGATGAAACCTTTTCTCTTTTAACAACGACAACTGTACCGCCTGATATTCCTGCAGAAGATTATTATTTTGCGGTTTCAATTTTGGATCAGTCGTATTGGGTTGGTGGAAGTTTGATTGGAGCTCTTGTTGGTTCCATGATTCCCTTTGATATGACCGGCGTTGATTTTGCACTTACAGCTTTGTTTGCAGTTTTGAGTATTGATCAGATTCAAAAGTTTGTGAAGGAAAGAAAGGGTCACGAGCCTGCGGAGGTTGAACATGCCGGTAACTAAAGCTCTTGTTGCGTCCTTATTTATTGGTCTCATCGTTTTTGCTGAGCGC
>JAILBH010000209.1 GCA_024681195.1 Treponema sp. | reverse complement strand
TGTTGTTACCTCCTGTTCCAAACTTATCCGTTACGGAAGCAAAGTCTCAATAACCGGCGCTTCCTAGTTATCGGCAGGCCTGGTCAGTATCTACGGCAACAACTTTTGCGGCACGCTTTTGCAGATAATCAAGCATTTCGTCTGTATCAAAGGCTTTTCCGCTAAGGCTTGCGGTTACCGGCTGAACGATTTTTTTATTTACGATTACAGTGCCATCTGCCTTAAGAAAATCTATATTTCGGACTGCTTCGGCTGCTTCAAATGCAATGAGCACGTCAGCCTGACCCTGTGGAACAAGTGGAGAAAATGCATCATCACCAATGCGCACATGACTTACAACCGAACCACCACGCTGGGCCATGCCGATTGTTTCTGCGCTGAGTACATGCTCCCCCTTAGAAATTGCAGCCTGAGAAAGTACCTTAGCCGCAAGGACAGTTCCCTGACCACCAACGCCACAGATGATTATATTTTTACTCATAAAATTGCTCCTGTTGAACACACTTGTGAACATAGTCCGCAGCCTGTACAAAGGGATTTGTCTATTTCTACAAGGCGTTTGTTGTTTGTGGTGGTTTCGACAGGCTCAACCACCGTAAGACTAAGTGCCGGGCAACCCAACTCATTTATACACTTGCGGCAGCCGATACATTTTGCTGAATCTACTGTAAGGGCGTGAGGTTTTTCCCAGCCGACTTTTTGGGCAATTGCAATACACGGCGCCTTAAAAATTATTGCACTAACACCCGGAGCCTCGCTGGCAGTTTTTACAGCCTCAATACTGGCCTTCTGGTCAAAAGGATTTACAGTTATAACCGGTGAAACACCAATTGCCTGCAAGATTTTTTCTATGCTGATTTTATCTACAACCTGACCCATCATTGTCATACCTGTTCCCGGGTGCGGCTGATGGCCTGTCATGGCTGTAGTTGAGTTATCAAGAATACAGATTGTCTGCTTTGCCTGATTGTATACGCCGTTTACAACGCCTGTGATTCCGCTTGCAAAGAAGGTTGAATCACCTATAAAGCTAAAGCAGTAGCGGTCTTTTTCGTTGTGATAAAAGCCCTGGGCCATTGTGATATCTGCACCCATACAAAGACATGTGTCTGTCATATCAAGAGGCTGGGCGTTTCCCAGAGTGTAGCAGCCTATGTCTCCGCAGTAAACTGTTTTTTTGCCTTTCATTGCCTGTTTTACGGCGTAGAAGGCACCGCGGTGTGGACAGCCGGCACACAAGACTGGCGGGCGGATTGGTAAGGATGGAGCTGGTTCTGATATGGTGGTGGTTGAGCTTGTTTCCGTGGTGGTTGAGCTTGTCGAAACCACCTCAGAAACAGGGCCTTCTTTAAGGGTGGTTTCGAGAGCCTCAACCACCACGGCCTTTATTATCTCAACACTCAACTCGCCTGCAACCGGCACTGTACCATCAAGCTTGCCTTTGATGGAGGCCTTAATATTTGCAGAACCTGCGACGCGGATTAAGTTTTCTTCTATAACAGGATCAAGCTCTTCAAAAACAATTACGTGGTCGTGTTCCTGCAAAAACTTTTGGGCAAGTTGTTTTGGGAAGGGGTATGGGGTTCCGATTTTTAAGACAGAAGCGTCTTTTATTCCAAGGAGGGAAAGGGCTTCCATGAGGTAGCAGTATGAAATGCCACCTGCTGCAAAGGCCGGGGTTTTAGGGGCGGAGCCCCTAGGCGAAGGGGTAGCGAGCGACGAAGTGCGAGCGAGGGGAAGGCTTTCCCCTTCTGTGGTTTCGACAGGCTCAACCACCACCGCATTCCATTTACTATTACTAAACTCATCCGGCAGCACTTTTTCATTGCGCTCAAAAATGCGCTTGTGATTATTATACGACGCCTTTGGGAAAATTACCCAGCGGGCAGAATCTTTTTCAAAGACACCCGGCGTACGGCATGGACCAAGCTCAGGGAACTCCATACTTTCGTAGGCATGGTCAACGCGAGTGGTTGGACGCAGCAAAACAGGAGTGTTATATTTTTCGCTAAGTTCAAAGGCTTCCTGCACCATTTCATAGGCTTCCTGCGGTGTAGAAGGATCAAAGCATGGCAACTTGGAATACTGGGCATAATTACGGGTATCCTGCTCGGTCTGGCTCGAAATTGGGCCCGGATCATCGGCAACAACAATTACCATTCCGCCTTTTACACCAACATAAGAAAGACACATTACAGGGTCGCTTGCAACATTAAGGCCCACCTGCTTCATTGTAATCATGGTGCGGCTGCCTGCATAAGAAGCCCCTGCTGCAACTTCGGCGGCGGCTTTTTCGTTTACAGACCATTCAACATAAGTGCCTGTCTTGTCTTTGTATTTTGAGATAAATTCAATAATTTCGCTGGAAGGAGTGCCAGGATATCCTGCAACAAGATTAACTCCAGCCTTAAGGGCTCCAAGCGCAATTGCCTGGTTTCCCATAATCATCTGTTTTGCCATGAGAATAGTATAACGAAAATTTGTGTTTCTATCAATAATAACAGACAAGAACCCAAACCAAAAGGCTTAGGCCATTTTCATAAGAGAAACTATTTGTAATATTAGCATAACAATGAGTACACCCAGCATGACTAATTTTCTCAGTTCCATTTTCTTTAACATCTCACCCTCTCCTTTTTTGTTTTTAAATCAACGTTTTTACAATAACTTTTTTTTTAGAAATCACTCTTATTCTCGTTTTCCTCGAAGGAATCCTAGAAACCAAAAGAAAAGCCCAGTTCCCAGAGCCCCTTTTTCCCAGGGGAACCGGGCTTAGTTTTAATATAAGCAATTAAGGAGACCCGATTTGATCATATCAAAACTTTTTATATTTTTAACTCTCCGAACTTTTTATTATGGTTTTATTCTATATCCCCAAAAGCACACAATCAGCACACAAAAAACAAAAAAAATGCAAAAAATTAGCACGTAATCAGCACAAATTGAAAAACAAAGAGCACAAAATCAGCACAATTTTTATAATGAAATATTTTTTCTCTTATGCTATACTCTAGAAATGGAACAAAAACCTTCATTGCGGGAACGTCTTCGCGAAAAGTATTATATTAATCCTCTGGATCTTGCAAACGCAGGAGAATCAAACCGATTAATTCTACTTATTGCAAATCATATTCTGTTTGCTTTTGGTTCAATTGATTTACTGGTCCTTTTAATTCTTCATTATTCCGATCTCAAAAATTATATTATTTCTATTACATATTTTTGCATTTATGTTCTGATGTCTATTTTTGTATATTGCTACTCGTATAAGGTAAAAGACTCTCCCCGCGAAAAAGCATATATTAAAAAAACCATTCCTGTTTATATACTTATCATAATTTTGCAGTTTGCTGCCCTATATAATTTTTATATATTACAGCAGCCTTTTAACGGCTTTATTACTTATTGTCTTACAGGCTTTATTTCTCTGTGTTTATTTACCCTGCCGCCTTTTCCATTCCTTGGAATTCTGATATTTCCAATTGCATTAATGGCCCCGGGTATTTTTAAAAACTTTGGATTAAGCGGCCTTGCAGATGCCATCCTTTGTCCTGTCCTCATGTACTGTCTTGCTCTTTACAAACGACGTACAGAAAAAAAACAGATTCTCTTTCTTAAAAAACAGAAGCAGAACCTTGAAGCTAAAACCTTTGGAAACTTTACACTCATATATGAAAACAAAGTAATTAAATTTAGCCGTACAAAATCTAATGAACTCATGGGCTATCTTGTTTACAAAAGAGGAAGCTCTGTAAACACAAAGGAACTTATAAGCGTTTTATGGGGCGATCGCGCAGATTCTGCCCGTTATGGAAGCAGCTTTAGAAATCTTATTGTTGATATTAAACACAGCCTTGCAGACCTGGAAATTCAAAATTTCTTTATTGCAGAATACAACAACTTTAGAATTAATCCCGAAGTAATTAAATGCGATTATTATGATTTTCTGTCGGGAGACTCAACTGCTATTAACAGCTACGCCGGAGAATTTATGAGCCAGTTTAGTTGGGCAGAAGAAATTGCCGGCTTCCTTGAAATGAAAGCGTTAAAAAAGTAAACTAGCATATCTTTTCATCTGTGGAGAACACGATGGCCAATAAAAAAACGTCCCGAAGAATCAACGCGGTAAAGAACAATTTTTTTGCCCTTTCTCTTGTCTGGAAAATGTGTCCTAAGCTTGTAATTCACATGGCTCTTTCGCGCGCCCTCTATTATTTTGGCTGGCTTTTTTACAGTGCCTTTTTTATGCGCTATGTAATCAACGCACTGCAGGAAGGAGAAACCTTTGGTGCCATTATGATTTTTATTGGTATAACAGTTGCAATTTTTGCTTCCATGGCTTTGTACAACAGTTTTATTCTAGGTTACATTAAGCCTACCTGCGATGCAACTATAAACAAAAAGCTTTATCAAAAGCTGTTCAAAAAGTCGCGCAATGTTGAGCTTGAATGCTTTGAAAACGCCGAGTTTTACGACAAGTACACTCTTGCAATGAAAAACGCCGACACTCGCCTTATAGAAACCGTGGACATGCTGTTTGGTCTTATCTTTGGTTTTATTGCAAGCATCTGCGCCTTTGTTTTTATGTTCCAGGTTGATAATCTTTCGGTTACCTTTATTCTTTTACCAATTATAGGCAACTTCTTTTTCCGCGTAATGAACAGTAGAGTTGACTATCAGCGCAATAAGGATATGGCACCTCACAACCGCCGCATAGATTACATAAACCGAATCATGTACCTCAAAGATTATGCAAAAGAAATCCGTCTTACAAATATTTTCCGCCTTTTAAAAAGACAGTACACCGACGCAATTACCGGAGTTGCCGATGTTACTAAAAAATTTATTTTTAAATCGGCCTTCCTTCACTGGTTTTATGTAATGTTTACCTTTACCTTTATTTTTGAAGGGCTTTTAATTTATGGTGCTTATAGAACTTTGGTAAGCAACACAATGAGTCTTCCACAGCTTGCAGTTCTTACCAGCATGATGGTAAGCACCACCTGGATTTTGATTGGCTTTACAGATTCGGTTACAGCAAGCTTTAAGAACGGACTTTTTGTTGATTACCTCCGTACCTTCTTAGAATATAAAGAAAAGATTCCCGAAGACTATGATGGAGCCGATCCTGGCACAGAAATTGAATCAATTGAATTCCGTGGTGTTGGCTTTGCCTACAAGGATATTCCTGTTCTAAAAAATCTGAACATGAAGTTTGAAGGAAAGAAAACCTATGCGTTAGTCGGACATAACGGAGCCGGCAAGTCTACAATCATAAAGCTGCTGCTTCGTTTTTATGATCCAACCCAGGGCGAAATTCTTTTGAATGGCCGCAACATAAAGGAATACAACCTGCAAAAATACCGCGCACTTTTTGCAACAGCCTTCCAGGATAACAGAATGTTTTCTATGTCTGTTGCCGATAACGTAACCCTGGGAGAAGATGTTCCAGAATCTGAACGCGAGCAAATTGTTACCGACGCGCTCAAGCTTTCGGGAGTTTATGATAAGGTTATGAGTCTTCCGGATGGAATAAACACTACCCTTACCCGCGAGTTTGATGATAATGGTGCTGTTCTTTCTGGTGGAGAGTTTCAGAAAATTGTTGTATCCAGAGCTTTTGCAAGACGCTGTCCAATCAAGGTTTTTGATGAACCTTCCAGCGCACTTGACCCGATTGCAGAATATAAGCTTTTTGATAATATTCTTAAAGCCTGCCAGGAAAACACCCTGCTTTTTATTTCGCACAGACTTTCTTCGGTTCAAAATGCAGATCATGTTTTTCTTTTAGAAAATGGAGAAGTCCGCGAAGAAGGAACACACCGCGAGCTTATGAAAAAGAAAGGTCTTTATGCAGATATGTATCAAAAACAGGCCGAAAACTATCTTGCCGACAAATCTAAACAAAAGGAGGGAATCTGGTCATGAAAGATAAAATGAAAAATAAAACTGCAAAACCAAAAAGCACGGTTCTTAAAAATCAGATTTTCCTCTGGAAGCTTTGCTTTAAGACTTGTCCGCTTTATATGATTTATCACCTCTACGATGCCTTCCGCTACCAGGGGATTATCTTTTTGGAGCATGTTCTTGGTATCCGTTATGTTCTGCGCTGTGCAGAGTTCCACGAGCCGTTTACCAAGGCCTTGTTTTACATTGGATTAATTCTTCTTATAAATATTATTCAGATTATTCCAGACGGCATTTTTATTTACGGCTGGCAGTTTAAATATAAACCGCGATTATACAGGGCGCTCAAAGAACAGATGTTCCAGAAGGCTTCTGAAATTGACCTTTACTGCTACGACGACCCGGCCTATTACAACGACTTTGTTTTAAGTGTTTCGGAATCAGAAGCTGCAATTGATCGTTTCCTGGAGCTTTTAAACATGGCTGTTCAGGCAATTACAGTTTTGTTCACAACCGGTATTTTCTATCTTATGACAGATCCTGCCGGTATTGCATTTGTATTTGTATCGTTTATCATGCGCTTTGTTGTTTCTAAAAAACTGAACAAGGTAAACTATGCAAACCGTGTTGCTGTAAATCCTCATATGCGTAAGCGCGATTATGTTAGCCGAGTTTTTTATCTTAAGGATTTTGCAAAGGAGCTTAGACTTCATCCGAATGCAGGAACTCAGCTGGAAGAAGAATTTGCACAGGCTGATGATGCGATTATTACCGAACACAAAAAGGTTGCCAAAAAACGTGTATGGTTCCAGTTCTTAAAGGACTATGGTGTAGGAGACTTTTTGATTGACGGACTTTATATTACCTATCTTGTTTATAAGGCCGCAGTTCTTCACACGGTAAACTATAGTGATGCTGTAATTCTCTTTAACCGAACAGGAAGCTTACGCGGAAGCATGAGCCGATTTGCAGACCTTGGTCCAAAGGCTCACGAAAACAGTATGTTTATTGATAAGATTCGTTCGTTCCTTGCTTATGAACCTCGTCTCAAAAATGATGAAGGAGATGCTGTTCCACAAGGCGGCGGCGAGCTTAAACTTGGCCACGTTTCGTTTAAATATTCGGAAGAAGGGCGAACTGTTCTGGATGATATAAATCTTACTGTAAAACCTGGCGAGCACATTGCGATTGTAGGCTACAACGGTGCCGGTAAAACAACTTTGATTAAGCTTCTTATGAGGCTTTATGATCCTACAAGCGGTACAATAAGCTATCATGGAAAAAACATAAGCGGGCTTTGTCCTAATGAATACCACAAAAGAATTGGTGTTGTTTTTCAGGACTACCAGCTGTTTGGCGCAAATCTTGCAGAAAACGTTGTTATGGATAACATGACACAACAGGAGCTGGAGGAGCGCGCGCCAAAGATTAAGCAATCGCTGGAAGAAGCCGGTTTTGGAGAAAAGCTTTCCAGGCTGCCGGACGGGCTGTTTACTCAGGTTACTACTGAGTTTGATAAAAAAGGTGTAGACTTTTCTGGTGGAGAAAGCCAGAAGGTTGCGATTTCGCGCGCGTTCTACAAAAATGCAGATATACTTATTATGGATGAGCCGTCTAGTGCTCTTGATCCAATTGCAGAATACGAGCTTAACAAGGCCATGGAAACAGCTGCCAAAGGAAAAACTGTGTTCTATATTTCACACCGACTTTCTACAACCCGCGATGCAGACCGCATTATAATGCTTGAACGCGGTAAAATTATAGAGGAAGGCACCCATACACAGCTGCTTCGTAAGGGCGGCAAATATGCAGAAATGTGGAACGCTCAGGCAGGTAAATACAATTAACCTTTAATTGCTTTTGCCAGCCAGCCGGTAACCCCATCAGGAAGAGAAGCTTCCATTGGAGTTCCGTCATCAAACATCATGTTGCAATGCATTGGATTTATAAGACAGTGCTGTCCCATTTCTGTTCCAAAATTTATTGAAGCAATTCCGTGGTCGCCGTTGTAAACCCATTCCGGAGTAAGAATAAAACAATGCTTCATGCGTTTAAGCCGTGGCAGCCGCGGAACAATTTCTTTTTCGTAATTATTAAACTCATCTCTTTTTCCAATTGCAAACAAGAGCCATATATCATTCTGGTCATAGCGGTCAAGCGTTGCATCATCCGAAATATCTGAAGTTCCAATCGGAATAAGTCCGTTAAAAAAGTCGGTATAGGCATCTACAATCTTAAAGCACATTGTAGCCCCGCGTGAATTTCCAAAAACAAATTTTTTGCTCACACCGCCGTTTGCAGCAGCATGCTTATTTATAAACTCACAGACAAGATCGTGAATTGGTTTAAGATGGCGTTCTTCCCAGCTGCCGGTAACCTTTCCATCAGCTCCACGAACTTCATTGGCAAGAGGAATTAAAATATATGCCCCACCAAAAGCCTTCTGATATTCGTCCTTTGCATAAAATTCTGCTCCGGCATAGTTTATGCAGACATCTCCTTCGAGCGCATTTGTAAATCCATGCAAAAAAAGAAAAAGCGGATACTCATGACCTTTTTCAAAACCATGTTCGGTAGGGTCATAAAAATAGTAGCCAAGGCTTTCAAAATCTGCAGGTTCATAAATATCTTTGTGAAAGCGCAAAAAGTATTCTCCAACCTTATAGGTAGGGGCATAAGAAATAAATGCTCCGTCTGGAATCTGATCTGCCCATGGTGGAAGAGGTTTGTCTGCCATAATTACTCCTTGTGGTTCTTATAAAATTATAGATTTTATGTACCTGTTTTATTATAATCAGTTAGTGGTGCAAACTCTAGTAGGATAAAAAAATGTCCTTAAACTGTAACGAAATTAATTTGATTTTAGACGAACTTTCTCTTACCGGCGCCTTTATTCAGGAAATTATTCAACCTGCTTTTAACCTTCTGGCTTTGTATACCTACAAGGAAGGATCTGCGCGCACGGTTCTGGTTTGCACCGCTCAGGGAGCAACCCGCCTTAATGAAACCCGCAGAAAAATAACAAAGAATGATAAGCCTTTGCGTTTTATGGAATTTTTGCGTGCGCATATTAAGGGCTGCAGAATTAATTCCTGCCGGCAGATTGGACTTGAACGAATTGTTAAGCTTGAGCTTAGCCGCACTGTAATTGAAAACGAAAAAAACAATTCCCATGGATATGTACATATTTCGCTTGCAAAGGAGGCTTCCTCTAAAAAAGCTAAGGAGCCTGTTGAAGTTGCGGAAACCTACTGTCTTTATCTTAAGCTTTGGAGCAATGCTTCGAACGTGATTTTGTGCGACAGCGAAGACACAATCTTAGAAACCATGTTCCGCAGGCCTGAACGTCACGAAGTTAAGGGTGAAAAATTTCTTTTGCCCGAGCCGGTTGAAAACAAGAGCAGCAGCACAGCAGCCTTTCCTGTACGCGACTGGCAAAGCGAAGGTGGATTCAATTCCTTTAATGAATATGTTGACTGGTGGTACGGAGAACATTCCTCTGAGCTTTCCAAAAACTCTCTGCTCGAAAAAGCCGAAAAATGGTATTCAGCCAAGCGTGCCAAAATGCAGTCCAGACTCGAAAACCTTATCAACAAACAAAAGGATTTTGAAAATGCTGAACGACTCAAGCATCAGGGAGATTTAATTTTAAGCTGGGGTCACCTCATCACTCCTGAGTCTAAGTTTCTTGAATGTGAAGATTACGAAACCGGCACTACCCTGCGCATCCTGATTGATCCAAAAAAGACTCCGCAGGAAAACGCCGCCGATTATTACAA
>JAILBH010000196.1 GCA_024681195.1 Treponema sp. | reverse complement strand
GCGCACGTTCCTCATGTTTGCAAACACAACGTTTCCGCTGGAAGCAAAGAGGCCTTCTTCGAATGAGCAAAGGTCACGGACTTTTTTTGATATGTGAAATTCATTATATGAAATATGCATTTTATTCCTCTTTTAGACATTCTATTATAACATGGAAAATGTTCTTTTGCAAAAAAACATTATTTGTGTGTGGAAGAAGAGGCAGTTTATTGCTAAAATATTATACAGTAGAGAAAAGAAATTATGAGAAAAGTTATTGGTTTATTAGTTTTATCGCTTTTATTATTCTGTTCATGCAATATATCTTTTGGGTCTGGTGCGAACGGGAACAGCAGCAACGATTCAGGTGAAAATGAAGTTATTTTAACAGCTTCTAAAACGTTTGTGTCACAGGTGGGCGACTCAGAAAAGATATACGTAATAAGAGATGCTTTTGATTTAGGCGGTGTCGAAGTAAACATCGGAAAAAATTCTGTCTTAAAATTTGCAGGCGGCAGCGTAAAAAACGGAACTGTAGTTTTTAATAATACAAAGCTTACTGGTTATCCAAGTTTTACGGCCTGCAGTTACAAGGGAAATCTTGCAAACGACGAAGTAGATCTGGACTGGTTCAACTTTGATACAGGCGCAACTTTTACCTACTCTACTATCACTGTTCCAAAACAGGATCCTGTTGTTTTTCAGCAGATTCTTGACTGTTTAAAATCGGGGACACAGCTCAATATAAATAAAATCTATGCTATCAATAAACCTGTAAAAATCAGTAAAAAGATTTTTATGAAGGGTGCAGACCGAAGCGAAGGTATTTATGCAAACAGAATTGTTCAGAATATGGAATATGGCTTTTTTAACTGCAACACATTCAATTCTTTATTTATAGTAGAAAGCGGCGGAGAAATCTCTGTACAGGGGCTTTCTCTCGTAGGTTATCCAAGTCTTTACATGGGCGGTTCTCTCTGGGAAAAATGTTATTCGAACGGAAGTCTTCTTTCTGCCCCTGTAAGCAGCTGCGGAATTGATGTAAAACAGGGCGGAAAAATAGGAGAGATTCATGATTCAAGCTTTGTTGCATTTACCTACGGAATAAGAAGTAATGGCGGAACAATCGGCTACATAAGAAATTCCTACTTCAGTATCTGCCGTTTTGGATTCTGGGCAAAAGATACAAACGACTTTGAAATCCGCGGCTGCCGTCTAAATTCAAACGAACTTAATTTTCACTTCTACGAAAAAAATCTTTACTACATTGCAAACTCTCCGGACAATGTTCCGCTAAAAGAAACAGATGCAGATCAGATTGTGAAGATTGGTGGAGGCTTGTATCTCAATAACTGTAAAAACGTAAATGTAACAAACTGCCGTTTTGAATTTAATTACATTCAGGTGATGATTGATGACTGTGCGGAAAATGTAACAATTCATAACTGTATTATGGACTGTGCAACCCTCTGCCACATTGCAGTCAATAATCAGGGAAATCCTGTTTCTTCAACTTCAACACCTGCAATTAATAATCTTACCTTTAGTGCATGTACGCTGGCTCGTGGAGCAAGATGCGATATTCAAAACGCAACAAGTGTCCCGGGCTTTGGGATTTTCTATTTCTGTGATATAGGAGACCGTGGTGCTTTAATCAACTTTAAGAACATCATTGTTTCTGATGATATGGAAGTTGATAAAACAATTGACGTTCGTTACGAGGATGTAGTTTTTGATATTTACAATAAATCTTCTACGAATGGAACCGTGTTAAACCTTGAAGGAAACTCTTTCTTCAGTTCCGAAGCAACAAAAATATTTAATGTAGTTTCGGAAAGCTCGGGTAGTTTTAAAATCAATGCTTGGGGTAACGATTATGGTGATAAAACTTCAATGTCTGGCGTTACTTCTGTCCTGAATCTTACGGGGAACTAAAAAATGAATTATAGAAAAATTGTAACAATAATCACAATCAGTTTATGTCTTTCGGGCTTATTAAGCTGCAGGCTTGGAGTTGACGATAACGACAATACACTTTATACCGACAAGTCTCCTGCTGATTCTTCTATGGGATATAAAATCCTTTCTGCAGGCGCAGACTTTTCATCGCAGGTTAGTGAATCAAACTATATCTACATTGTAAATTCTGAATTTGATTTACACGGCGGAACTGTAAATGTAGGTGCAGATTCTGTATTAAAATTTACAGAAAACGGAAGCATTAAAAACGGAACAATCAACTTTAACTCTACCTTCTTAGAGGGGCCCGTAAGCTTTAAGGACATGCGCTTTGGCGGAAGCTTATTAAACAGAACTGTAAAACTTTCCTGGTTTGGTGCAAATCCGGACACTGCATCCGAAAAGGCTGCCGGTATAAAAAACAAAGACATTATCGAAGACGTTTTTAAATGCATGGGCGACACACTGATAGTAGACGGATTTTATCCTGTAAGTTCTTTAATCACAATTGACCGTTCAATCAATTTAAGAAGCCCGGACTGGAACGAAAAACTCTGTACAAAAACATACGAAAACTCTTACGAACCGACTAACGGTTTTTACACGACAGACGGCAAAGGTTCGCTTTTTACATTTTATCAGTATGAAGAAGGTGGAAAGACAAAAACAAAAGGAAGCGTAAATATGTTTGGAATCTATCTTAAGGGAGACCCTCAAAGATTCCTCAACGCAACCAACTACAATACAGACGATTTAACCTGGGGAATTATTTTACCATGGGGAGGATCTGTTGCTGCTGTTTATAACTGTAAGTTTGAAGGCTTTTCACAGGGAATCCGTGCTCTGGGCGGTTATATAGAAAAATTCCAGAATGTTACTTTTAATGCGTGCGAAATCGGGTTATATGCACTTTATGCTTCGGATTTTGAAGTATTCAGCTGTAAGTTTACAAACTGTCTTCCAAAATATGATTTATCAAATCTCAATATGAATGCAAGTCAATCTGCCATAGATAACGGATTAAGACAGATTGGCTGCGGCTTTATGATCGAAGGCTGCGGCATGGTAAACTGTGCCAATAACCTTTTTGAAAATAATTTTATTAACCTCATAATAAACGAAGCTGCCATCATTATTAATGTTTCGAATAATGATTTTATTGATCCGCTTTATACCGATATTTATGTTTACAACGATTATCAGTCTTTACGAAGCGGTATTTTGAGCCTTGGCAGCGCCGACCTGCAGAAATACTGTATAGATAACGTTGTAATTTCGGACAATAGTTTTAAACGCACAAAAAATGCTTGCGGAAAATGCGTAGTAAGATTTGCAAACGGTTTTCATGCACTTTACAATCATGGTTCTGTAGAATGGTCACGTGTAACAAACCTCATTATTTCTAAGAATACTGTTTTAGATACAAGAGGGACAGCTGCCTCCGACGAAGCAATTTTTGAAGTTTCAAACTTAAAGGAAGACAAAAGTAAGGTTACCTGCTACGAAAATAATTTTTCTTCTTCAAAAGCAAAATATTATATCAATCTCTGGCAGGGAAGTACCGGAAAATATACCTTCATAAACAAGAGAAACACTTTCCCTGCGGGTGTTGATGAATCTAAAATCAGAAATGACACTTTGGGCGTAATCGTCTGCGAGTAAAGCTGGAGTTGTTATCTTGCGCTTATAACTTTTATCTTTTGAATGAGCTCTTTGTTTGCAGCAAGTTCTTCTACGGCGCATGGGATTCGCCAGGTCCAGTTAAAGGCTGTGACTGTGCCCGGAATGTTTATGCGTTCGTCGGCAGCGTTCGGGAGCCAGAGAGTTTTAT
>JAILBH010000161.1 GCA_024681195.1 Treponema sp. | reverse complement strand
GTCCTGGGAAAACCGCAAGAGCAAGGTCCAAAAGGCTGTAGAAGATCTTGCACAAAAGCTTATAGACTTATATTCAAGACGCAAGGCCAGTGTAGGATATGCCTTCCCAAAAGAAAAGGAATGGCAGTCTGCTTTTGAAGCAGCATTCCCTTATGAAGATACACCTGATCAGATTACTGTTACCGAAGAAGTTAAAGCCGACATGGAAAAGCCTGTACCAATGGACCGTCTTGTTTGTGGTGATGTTGGTTATGGTAAAACAGAAATTGCCATGCGTGCTGCATTCAAGGCTGTAATGGGGGGTAAGCAGGTAGCATTTCTGGCACCAACAACAATTCTTGCAGAACAGCATTACGAAACTTTGATTGAACGATTCAAAAATTTCCCTGTAAAGATTGCGCGTCTGAGCCGTTTTGTTCCTGCAGCGGAACAGAAAAAAATCCTTAAAAAGCTTGAAGAAGGCGAACTTGATATTCTTGTTGGAACTCACAGAATTATTCAGAAAGACGTGCACTTTAAAAATCTTGGTTTAATGATTATAGATGAAGAACAACGCTTTGGTGTAAAAGACAAGGAACGTCTTAAGGAAATGAAAAACAATGTAGACTGTCTTACAATGTCTGCAACACCAATCCCGCGCACTCTTCATATGAGTCTTTTAAAAATCCGTGACATGAGTCTTTTGACAACTCCGCCTCAAAACCGTCAGCCTATAGAAACCGTAATAGATGCATTTAGCGACGACAGGGTAGCTGCAGCCATCAGACAGGAAATGGACAGGGGAGGTCAGGTTTTCTTTTTGCATAACAGGGTAGAGTCTTTACTCGAAGTCCGCCAGCGCATAGAAAGAATTGTTCCGGAATGTCTTGTAGATGTAGCACACGGTCAGATGACCAGCAACGAACTGGATGATATTTTCCATCGCTTTAAGATGGGTGGTTTCCATGTCCTTATTGCAACTACAATCATCGAAAACGGAATTGATATTCCAAACGTAAATACAATTATTATTGACCGTGCAGATATGTATGGAGTTTCTCAGTTGTATCAGCTCAGAGGACGAGTAGGGCGCAGCGACAGAAAAGCCTATGCCTATCTTTTATATCCTGGTGATAAATCCCTTTCTGAAGTAGCAATGAAACGTCTTCAGGTAATAAGTGATTTTACTGAGCTTGGCAGCGGCTTTAAGATTGCCATGAAAGATATGGAAATTCGAGGGGCGGGGAACCTGCTTGGAAAAGATCAGTCCGGAGATGTATATGCTGTAGGCTTTGATTTATACATGAGGCTGCTTGACCAGGCTGTAAACCGCCTTACTGCTCAGAAGGATTATAAACCCGATAGTGAAGTTCTTATGGAAATGGAGTATACAGGTTATATTCCTGATACCTATGTTACTATTCCTCAAATTAAAATGGAAATCTATAAAAAGATTGCCTCCATCACTACTGATGCAGAGTTTGAAGCAGTTATAACAGAACTTAATGACCGCTTTGGACCTATCCCCGAAGAAGTATCCAGCCTTCTCGCTTTAGCCGAAATTCGAATTATCTGCGGCAAGCTTTCAATAAAATCCCTGCGCGAAAAACAAGGTGAAGTCAAAGTAGAATTTTCAAATACCGAAAACTTCTCTATCGATAAATTTATGAAACTTCTTACCGAAAACCCGGGCACCATAAAACTAAACCCAACCATGCCAAACGTCCTCTTCATCAAACTAGGCAAGATTGGCCTAAAAGAAAAGTCAGAGTTTATAAGGGAGAAATTATATAAACTTTTGTAAAAAGTTTAAAATATATGCTTTATATAACAATATATTCAGTTATCCCCGCAGCACAAAAATACCGAGGACAACTTCATTCCCTGTTGGCCGAGGTATTTTTGTGCGAAAGGGGATAACCTATTGTATCAATCTCAAAGCAATATATTTTAAATGCATTAGTAGACAGAATATGCGTTATAGAAAGTAATATAATTATTACTAATTTATTAAAACCATGCTATTGTTTATTTTTATATCAAATTTTCAAGCTTTTCACTGGTTATTGGCTTTGAAAAAAAGAATCCCTGCTGTATATCGCAGCCTACAGATTTAAGGAATTCACTTTGTTCCGGAGTTTCAACGCCTTCACACAAAGTTAAAATATCAAGTTCATGGGTCATATTAATTACATTAGAAATAATTACCCTTTCTTTTTCTTTAAGATTCTGAGTCTGCAAAAAGCATTTGTCCATCTTAATTAGATCAATTGGAAGTTCACTTAAAAGATATAATGATGAATAACCGGAACCAAAATCATCCATGGAAACCTTAAAGCCCATTTCATGAAATTCATGAATAAACTTAAGCGCCTTCACTGTATCTGTCATACATACAGTTTCTGTAATTTCAAATTCTACGTATTCAGAAGGTATATTATATTGTGTCTGAAGACCTTTTACATAATTGATTATATCAAGCTTTTTAAAGTGCTGACGTGATACATTAATCGAAATCGGTACCATAGATTTGCCTTTAGAAAGCCTTTCCGAAATAAACTTAAAGACCTCTCTATACATAAAATAATCAACTTCGATTATCTGTCCGCTTCGTTCAATAATAGGTACAAACTGATCAGGATAAATAATTGTGCCGTCCGGTTTTTGCCAGCGTACCAAAGCCTCTGCGCCGCTCACTACTCCTGTTTCTGAATTTACCTTTGGCTGGTAATAAGCAACAAGCTCATTATTTGTAATGGCACTATCAATGGTAGACAGAATCTCTATCTCATGATTAATCTGAGAAGACATTTCTTCTTTGAAAATTACAACAGAATCTTCTCTAGCATTTTCCCTGGCAATTTTACGTGCAAGATTACAGTTAGAAATTACAGTTTCGGCATCAATCTTTTTATTTGCTTTTGTAATAAAATACATGCCTGTACATATACGCAGACGATTACATCTATATTTTAATCTGAGTGCATTTTCTATAAGCATGTTACGTTTACAAATCTGCTGATGAAGAGCTTCTTCATCCTGGTCTTCGTATAAACCAACAGTTACCATATTGTCCGAAACAACTCGTGAACTGTATTGGAATTTTTTGCTGTCGCTGCACAAAAGATGAGCATAATCTGCAAGCAATTCGTTTCCGGTTTTATAACTATATGTATCATTAAAATATTTAAAATGCTTGATATCACTGTAGTCTATTACAATGACTTTATCATCAAGATTATCGATGAGAGACTGTAATTTGGGGATAAATTCTTCATAACTGTCTAATCCTGTAAGTGTATCCTTCAAGGTTGTATACTCCTAAACTTTTTATTATACATTTATTATAATACATAATATTTAATTTTACAAATAAATAAATTCTGTCATTAAAAAAAATTGTCAGTATTTTTTTTTCTGTAAAATGTAACATTTTTCTGATATAATGTTTTTATATATAAAAGCATTCAAACGAGGATAACAACTATGAAAATTAACAAAAAATCATTTTTTATTTTTTTGGCATTGGCAATAACATCGCTTAGTTTGTTTACATCTTGTGGTGATCCTGATCCGATGTATCAGGAAAGCTGGAAAGATAGAATGGGTTATGCAGTTATTAAATATGACCCTAAAGAAGGCGAATATATGTTTTCTGATTTTTATGCCGATTATGATGCTATTCCAGAAGAAATAAAAATTTCTGCTAATACAAAAATAAAAAGAGCCAGAAGATATACTCATTCATATATTAAAACTCCAACTGTAAGCCTTTATATTAAGCAATGGACCGAAGACCTCGAAAATGATACATTTGGATATAAAACTATAAGAGAAAGACGCACTACTCTTAATTCAACTCCACAGGAATTATATGATTTTTATATGTATGTTGACGATGAAAAAATCTATGTAATTAATACTTTATATGATCGAAACTTTGAAGATTTAAAGGGTGATAGACCGGACCAGAATTGCTACAGATTTAATATCAATATTACCGGTGTACCAAATATTCCTACAATCGAAATGAGAGACAAAGGCCGTTTACCATGGTAGCTTAATACAAATCTTTCTTTCGTGAGTTAATGCTCATTAACAGTCCCATGCACATCATGACTGTTAGCAGAGACGAACCACCATAAGAAAGGAATAAAAGCGGAATACCGGTAATAGGCATTATGCCCATAACCATTCCAACATTAATAAAGAAATGGAAGGTAATCATTCCAAAAATGCCCGATGCAATGTATGTTCCATACTTGTTCGGGCATTGTTTTATTATAAATAATATTCTTACAAAAATTAAAAGATACAAAAAGAATACAAGACAGCCGCCTAAAAATCCCATCTCTTCTGAAAGAATACTAAAAATAAAGTCTGTACTTTGCTGTGGTAAAAAGCGGTAGTGGCTTTGAGTTCCATTTAAATAGCCTTGACCTATCGGCCCACCTGCACCAATCGCAATCTTTGACTGAATAATATTCCATCCGGAGCCCAACGGATCTGTATTAGGATCCATAAAGACTATAAGACGCTTAATCTGATAATACTTTAATACCTTAGAAAAAAGCATTGAGCCTATAAGTGCAAAAGCTACAATAGAAAAACAATAAGCAATCCATATCATGTATTTTGGAAAGTGAAAATATCTTCTAAGAATCAAACT
This sequence comes from Treponema sp., assembly GCA_024681195.1. GTDB lineage: Bacteria > Spirochaetota > Spirochaetia > Treponematales > Treponemataceae > Treponema_D. The sequence goes on along the minus strand of JAILBH010000161.1, from coordinate 13,632 downwards.
TATTGATGCAATAAAGGAAGTTGTAAAAATAAGGATTACGCGGAATTTTATGTTTGTAAGAATCGAAATAATAGCCAATGGATTTTTTGCGATTTCAGAATTCCAAACCGGCAGAATGGCAAAAAAGATTGTAAGTAATCCAAACGAAGTTACGTACAAAATATAACGGATTGGAATATCTGCCATAAAGCACATAAAAAGAAAGATTGGAATATAAACACTGGCAGTTCCCATATCAGGCTGAATAAGGATTAAACCCATTGGAAGCATCATAATGCCCATAGCTATAAAGAATCTTTTAAGTTGATTTTCATTACGGCTGTTATCAAGATAACGGGCAAGAAAAAGAATGAAGAATATTTTTCCAAATTCCGACGGTTGAATACCAAACTCACCAATACCAAGCCAGCTTCTTGCACCATTTACAAGTCTTCCGAATATTCTTGTATAAATCAAAACAAGAACAAGTCCTATATATAGCCACATGGAAATTGATTCAAGGCGGCGGTAATCATAAATGGCAACTATGACTAAAAGTACCAGTCCAATCGAAGCCCATATTATCTGTTTTTTATATTCGTTGGTAACAGAAAGACCTTCGGTATTAATACTGGAAGAATAAATAAACATTACTCCCATTGTTACAAGAATTGCAATTGCAAGAAGAATGAAATAATCAAAACGTGATAAAAATTTATTTTTCATACTACACTCCCCCTACTCCATTCTTCCACGACTGGTATTCTGCTGTTCAAGAAGATATGCAAAACCAAGTTCTTTAATTGACTCTTCAAAAGTTTGATTTGCAAATATTCCCTGGATTATGATATTAGTACAATAAGGTGCCCACCATTCCCATTTGTTACAGGCTTCTACGATTGTAACAACACAGATTCTGTCTTCCGGAGGTGCATCATATGGTGCATATGCAACCAGCCATGAGTGCCAGCTTTGTTCATCTTTTCTGTTTGGATTACTGTAAGGTTCAACTTCGGCAGTACCGGTTTTACACGCAATTTTTACAATTTTATTGTTCATAGGATACTGAGGTGTACCGTCTGTTACAGTATAACGAAGTGCTTCCTGAAGCTCCTTCCATACAGATTTATCGATTGTTGATTCTGTCAGGACTGTTGGTTTTACTTCTTCAATAATTTCATCTGTTACAGGATCGCGAACTTCTTTAAGAAGATGAGGCTTATAAATTACACCTTCATTACTAACCATGGCAATCATATTTGCAAGCTGTAAAGGAGTTGCTTCCATAAAGCCCTGACCAATCGAACAGGACATTGTATCTCCACCAACCCACTTTTCATGATATTTTTTCTGTTTCCATTCTGCAGTAGGAACAAGTCCCGATACCTGGCTTGGAAGATCAATTTGTGAACTTTGCCCCAATCCAAATTCCTTTGCATAAGAAGCAATTTTTTCTATACCAAGATAATCTCGTCCAATAGTCCAGTAATAAACGTCGCAGGATTGAGCCATTGCATTTTTTAAATCAAGCCATCCGTGACCTGTATGTACGTGACAGTGAAAAACACGTCCACCATAATTTAAGAATCCCTTACATTCAATTGTTTTTGAAGAAGGAAAAGCTTTTTCCTGAAGCATTGCCGCAGACATTACAATTTTAAATGTAGATGCCGGCGGATAAGAAAGCTGAACAGCTCTGTTAATGAGCGGCTGCGAGCTATCATTAAGAAGTTTTGAATAAAGATTTGAAGCGTTATCTGAAGTAAAAATGTTCGAATCAAAATTAGGATAAGAAACCATTGCAAGAACTTCACCGGTAGCAGGCTTTAAAACAATGCTGGAACCAACCCTCTGACCAAGAGAATCTTCTACAAGCTCTTGAATTCTGGAATCAATTGTAAGTACAAGCTTTTTACCCATCTCCGGAGGTTCTACTGTTGGTGTATCAGAAATAATACGTCCATGAACATCAACCTTAGCAAGCTCTCGACCATTTTTTCCCTGTAAAAGTTCATCATATTGTTTTTCAATACCAGCCTTACCTACAACACTGGTATTTGTATATCCCTTATTATACAAAACTGTAATTTCATCCTTGTCGATATCACCAACGTAACCAATAATATGTGAAAGCGATAAGGTTGTATAAGAATAATTTCTTACAGGTTTAGAAACCCAGGAAACTCCCGGAAGATCAGATTTATTTTCTGCAATATTTGAAATTATAGAAAAAGGAACATTTGTTTTAATCTGTACCGAGGAATAAGAACGTCTTATACTTTTAGGAATTTTTTCATCGATTGCTTCTTTAGTTATTCCAAGATAACCTGCAAGCTTAATCATGATTGTATCATATTTTGCAGCCGGTATTTCTCCGGGAGTTACTTCTACCGCAAAGCTGTCATTGTTAATTACTAAAGGCATATCGGCATTGCGGTCATAAATTTCTCCACGCGAAGCTGGAAGGGTACTTATCTGGCTGGAAATTGTACGGGACTGAGTTTTATATGCTTCTCCATTTGTAATTTGCATCGAAAAAAGTCTGAATATATAAATTACCAGCATAAAACAGGTCAAAAAAAGGAGGATGATAACTTTTAATGTTTTTGACGGTGTAAACTGAAAGTTATTATTCATTATCTATCATATCCTTTATATCTCTGATTGAAAGCTGAGTTTTAAAGAATGAAAGAAATTTGAAAATAAACGGAGCCAAAATTATATTTGCACAGAATTCAAACAAGAACTGATAGGAAATAATACTGTAAACATTTAGAGAAAGACGCGGGAAGAACAAAGAAACCAGGAAAAGCAGAAGCTTTTTAGCAACAGTTCCAATTCCAACCGAAGTCATAGGAATAATGATACCAGAAACAATAATTGTCTGAGAGAACAAGCCGGAAATATAGCCCATTATTGTTCTGATAATACAGTTCAAACCAAATGGAACTCCTGTAATAATATCAAGAAATAATCCCGAAATAAAACCAGAAATTTCTCCGTATAGTCGTCCGTTCAAAAATGCAAAATATATAGAGCATATAAGAACAATATCCGGGACAACCATCAAAAAAGAAATATTGGACAATACAGAAGCTTCGATTATAGTTGCGGCAAACAGGATAAGATTACTTAAAATGAGTGATTTTAACATTTTTACTCTCCCTTCCTGTCATTAAGCTGCTTCTGGTTTACAACAATTACATTTTCCAATCGTGAAAAATCAATAATTGGAGTAAGTTCAATATTAAGCGATGAGTTATAGTCAAGGCTTATAATTTTAGAAATTGTTCCAATAGGAATATCTTTAAGGTAGTTATCGTTTTCTCCGGAGGTAACAACAATATCACCAATCGAAAGCTCATCTGCAACTTTTTTTCTGATATACTGCATCAATAAAGGATTATCAGAAGAACCACTTCCGCTTACAAGTCCAAGATCACGGGAATTTTGAATACGTGCCGAAACAATATAATCCAGATTATAAACCGGCATAATCTGACTCGTAAAAGCTCCAACTTGAACAACTTTTCCTACAAGTCCATGGTTTCTGTTTTGGAAAGCTACTACCGGCATGTTTTTCTTAATTCCGTTTACACTTCCTTTGTCGATAGTAAGGTAAGAATAAACGTTATCAAAATCACGGGAGATAATTTGTGCCGGAAAGTTCTGTTCATCCATAGAAATAGAAAAATCCAGTTGTTCACGGAGTCGTTCGTTTTCCTTTTTGATGTCTGCATTTGAACGCTGCATTTTCTCATAGTTTTCGAGTTTTAAAAGAAGCTCATTGTAATCTTTTTTCAAACGCTTAAGCTCTTTTACAGAACTTACAGAATCTGAAATACCGTTTACGACAAAGTGAAAACCTTTTTCTACAGTACCTAATGCAGTAAATCCGATTTTCTTTAAACTTAATACAAAGCCTCCGCCGCTAAAGTTTAAAGTAATTCCTGAAAGTAAAATCAGAAGCAGGAGAATGAATTCCGGAAATTTAAAACGAAAATTGTTCCATTTTTCAGACATATTCAGACTTTTTAAAACCTTTATTAATGGAACTATTCGTTCAAGCTGTCATAAATGGAACGTTCAGATGACATGTTCTTAAACAGACTGAACGCTTCTCCAGCTCCAAGTGCAACACATTCAAGAGGCTTTTCTACCAGAATTACAGGAACACCTGTTTCTTTAGAAATAAGGCGTGGAAGCTCGCGCAGCATTGAACCACCACCTGTCATTACAATACCTCTTTCAATAATATCTGATGCGAGTTCTGGAGGAGTTTCGCTAAGAACTATTTTAATTTCATCTACAATCTTGTTTACCGGGTCTTTTAATGCTTCACGAACTTCAACACTGTCTATTTCGAGGCGTCGTGGAAGACCTGTAATAGCATCGGTACCCTTAAGCTCCATCTTTTCGATAGTCTTTTCCGGAGCAGCGTTACCAATCTGAATCTTAAGACGTTCTGCAGCAGGCTGACCAATAATGAGGTTATGGACACTTCGAACATGCTTTACAATTGCTTCATCAAACTTGTCGCCACCAATACGGATGGAATGTGTAACAACCATGCCACCAAGAGAGATAACGGATACTTCTGTAGTACCACCACCAATATCGCAGACCATGTGTCCTGCCGGTTCATAAATAGGGATTTTGGCACCAATTGCGGCTGCAAGGGATTCAGGGATTACTTCTACTTCCTTGGCACCAGATTTAAGGGCAGCTTCAATAAGAGCACGACGTTCTACATCAGTTACGCAGGAAGGAATACCAATTTTCATTCTGATTGATTTGAACATCTGATGACGTGGAATAATTTTTTGAATGAAGTATTTAATCATTTTTTCCGTGCTGTCAATGTCGGCAATAACACCATCAGCAAGCGGACGAATTGCTATAATATTTCCAGGGGTTCTGTCGAGCATTCGTTTGGCTTCGGAACCAACGGCAACTGTCTTTTTAGTTCCGCGCTCAACTGCAATTACGGATGGTTCATCAACAACCATTCCCTTATCTTTTACATATATCAGTGTGTTACAAGTACCAAGATCAATTCCAATATCAGTTGAAAACTTATCAAAAAATCCCATCAAAATCCTCCCATGATTTTTTGTAATACTCTATTATACAACTATTCTTATAAATAATAAATAATTATTTACAATTTTAACATTTTTTTCTATTCCGAAAGCTTCTTTAACGCTCCAGCATGGTTTGGTTGAATCTTTCGAACCTTTCTCCATTCAGCTCGTGCTGCCACAAGATTTTCCTGTTTTTCGTAAATAAGACCAAGTCCGTAATGAGCATCTGCAGAATCATCATTAGTCTTTATTACATCATTAAACTGTTCCAGGGCTTTATCTATTTCGTCAGTATCAATATATATGTTTCCAAGAAGAAGTTTACATTTTAAGATAATTTCGTCGTTTGAACTGTTATCAATAATTCTAAAAAGATACTGTTTTGCAGCATCAATCTGTCCGGCCTTGTAATATTGTTCACCAATAGAAAGCAAAAGTGAATCAGATTCCCTTACAATAAGGGCTTCTGTAAAAGCAGAAATACTTTCGTAGGTCATGCCCAATGCAGCATAAGAAAGTCCCAGATATTCGGAAATATCATCTGCAACATAACCGTTTTGTTTTGCCAGATTCAGATATTTGATTGCAAGATCTGCATAATAGTAAGTAGTAACTGTATTTTTATAAAAATAGGCTTTACCAAGCATATACTGCAGCTGTGGTAAAAGAGATTTGCTTGCATCATACATTGCAAGTCTTAAATTATTAATACATTCATCCAGATATTCCTGTGCACGATAATTGTCTATTTGAGAAACAGCCAGGTAAAAACAGGCATAACCGTAATATGTAAGTGCTGTGTTATTATATGGCTTATCCTGAAGGAAAATCTTTCCCTGTTCATAAACCATCTGGTAGTCATAGGAATTCCAGCTTTGTTTGATTGTTTTTAGAGTAATTTTATTTTTTGTATAGGATTTAACAAGGAATACCGACAGAAAAACAATTGCTGCAGCAAAAGCCACAATTCCAAGAACAATTAAAAGCTTTCGGAGAATGTGATTTTTTCTTTTTGCATAATTTTGATTTTCTGTGAGCTTCTTCTTCATTTTCTTCAAAATAAAACAAACGGGACAATAAGCCGGGTTCTGTCTGGATTTCTCCAATAACCATCTATCTGAACCATCTGTTGCCAGAAGGCTCAAGCGGTCTACCCGCAGTATAAGCTCGGAATAACAAACTGCTGCTCGACCTTGCTCCAAATGAGGTTTGCCCGCATTATCTGTTACCAGATAACCGGTGGTCTCTTACACCACCCTTTCACCCTTACCTGTTTCCAGGCGGTTTACTTTCTGCTGCACTTTCTGTCGTACTGTCGGACTATGCAAGTATTTTTGCAGTTACCGTCAGACGCCCGGTTCTTATCCGGCATTTTTTCCGAAGGAGCCCGGACTTTCTCTCATAATTATATCCTATCATCAGGATAAACTTACGCGGTTATATCCCGTTTGTTTACGATTTTATTCGTCGTCTTCTTCAGAAGAATTTTCTCTAGAGTTTCCGTTGTCTTCATCGTCTTCATCGAAATTCTCTTCGTCTTCGTCGAGTCTTTCTTCTGAATCTTCGTATGAATCTTCGTCTCTTTCTTCGTCGTCATCGTAACCGTCGCTTTCATTAAGATCATCATCAAGATCTGCAAGGCTTCCTGCCTGATCAAAGCTAAAGTCGTAAACTTCTTCTTCGCCTGTTTCTTCGTAGAAAAGGATGCGGCTACAGTATGGACAGAAGTTGATATTTTCGCCCTCGCGTACAGTATTTGCAAACTGAGCAGGAAGAATCATATGACAACCGGTACAAACACCATTCTTAACGGCAACAATACCTTCTGAATTACGCTGAATGATTCTCTGGAATTTGAAGAGAATTTCCTGATCCAGATCTGGAGTAATTTTATCTTCACTCTTTTTAAGACTGTTAAGTTCCTTATTATAGCTTTCAAGCTCTTTGTTCAAAGAATCTTTAGAGGTAGCAAGTTCATTTTCCTGAGAAGTAATCATATCCTCATTGATTTTGAGGGTTTCTTTAATATCTTCAAGCTGTTTCTCGTATTTCTGAAGCTCACGGCGGATTTCGTTTTCTTTTTCGGTAGCATCTTTAATCTGCTTTTCGAGAGCTTCATATTCACGGTGAGTCTGAATATTATCCATACCCTTTTCACCGCTTTCACGTGATTTTTCTGCTTCTTCGAGTTCAAGCTTAAGCTTAAGAACAGTAGATTTTACTGAATCATATTCAGTATTCTTTTCGATATATTCCTTCTTCATACGGGCAAGAAGCTCTTCCTGTGAGTTAAGCTGCTTTGGAGCTTCTTCGATTTTCTGTTCCAGGTCGTATTTCTTTACAAGAATATTCTGTAATTTCTTAAGTTTTTCAAAAATGTCTGTTGTTGCCATTGGATTCCTCTAATAAAATATCATAAAATTATATAAAAAATTATTTTTTTAGTCTATATATTGTTTTTTACTCCATATAATCCCTTAAACCGTTGGCACGGCGTGGATGTCGGAGACGACGCAATGCTTTAGCTTCAATCTGTCGGATTCGTTCACGAGTTACATCAAAATAAAGACCAACCTCTTCAAGAGTAAGTGAATATCCGTCTTCAAGTCCAAAACGCATCTTAAGAACTTCCTGTTCACGTGGAGGAAGGGTTCCCAAAACAGTACGGAGCTGCTCCTGAAGCAATGTAAAGGCTGTCTGAGTTGCTGGATTTTCTACTTCCTTGTCTTCAATGAAGTCTCCCAAAAGTGAATCTTCTTCTTCTCCAATTGGAGTATCAAGCGAAATAGGTTCTCTTGCAACGTTCTTTACCTGCTTTACGCGGCTGAGCGGCCATCCCAGCTGCTGTGCAATTTCGTCATCTGTAGGTTCACGTCCAAGCTTTTGCATAAGCTGGCGGCTTTCGCGTACAACCTTGTTAATCTGCTCAATCATATGAACCGGAACACGGATTGTTCTTGCCTGGTCAGAAATTGATCTTGTAATTGCCTGGCGAATCCACCATGTTGCATAAGTAGAAAACTTAAAGCCCTTACGGTATTCAAATTTTTCTACGGCTTTTATAAGACCAATGTTTCCTTCCTGAACAAGATCAAAGAAGTGAAGACCGCGGTTTGTATATTTTTTTGCAATAGAAACTACAAGTCTAAGGTTTGCATTAATAAGCTTGTTTTTTGCTTTTTCCATCATCAGACGGCCGTTTTCAATTTCCTGAGCCATTTTGATGATTTCTTCGACGTTATTTTCATAATCGTATTCAAGTCTGTGAAGCTTGCGGTCAATTTTCTGAATCTGAGTGTAAATCTGACGGATTTCGTCGGCACTCATATTCAATTCTTCTTCCAGCTTTACAGCCTGTGAACGGATAGAAATCTTTTTACCAAGACGGCGAAGTTCAGAAGGATTGGAAATTCTAAGCTCGCGCATCTTTTTTTCCTGCTTCTGATGATATTCTTCGATTTTAATTGTAGCTTCACGATATTTTTGTGTGAATTTATCAAGCTCTTCTGTCTGAATGTCAATTTTGCGAAGTTCAGGAATAATCTTTTTACGAAGTGCAACCAGCTGGTCATTTTCAAAAATTGAACTTGACTGTTCAGATTCAAAAAGCTGCTTTTTAATTGCAATATACTGCTTCATTTCGGCAAGAACCGGTTTTATGTGTTCACCATAAGCACTCTTAAGACGGCGCTTATCTGCCATTTCTTCATTGAGTTCCTTGCGGGTTTTTCCAGGTTCATGTAAATCAATGCGTGTAAAGGCTTTTTGAGCAATAGCAAAGAATTCAGGAATCATAATGCCGGAACCTTTAATAACTTCCTTAATTATGTTGTTTCCATCTTCCATCTGCTTAGAAAGCTCTACTTCCTGTTCTGCAGTAAGAAGGTTTTCTTTACCAATTTCGCGGAGGTAAAGGCGAATAGGATCATCAACACTTGAGTCTTTATCGCTATTTACGAGTCTAGATTTTGAACCTTCAATCTTTTCAAGGTTTTCAATGTCTTTTATTTCGTCATTTGAAGCAAGTTCATCGTCATCCTGCTCCAGCATAATGTCGTCTTCGTCATCTTCAACGTCAACATCACTATCCTGAGGGTCAGGCATTCCAAGCTCAGCGTCATCTTCATCAGAAATATTGTCCGGTTCAATGAGCTGAATATTTTTTTCACTTAAAAATTTTAGTACATTTTCCATTTCGGGAGAATTAACAAAATCCTGTCCAAGGATATCTGTTGCTTCGTCCCAAGTTACAAAAGGCTTATCTTTTGCAAAATCCAGAAGTTTTTTAACAGCAGTATTATTGCTTATTTCTTCCATAAGATTTTTCACCTACTTTGATAATAATTGAGCCTGTTTATCAAGCTCCATTTTTTGAGTAAGAAGACTATTGAGCTGGTTTTTATCATCCTCAGTAACAATAACGAAATTTTGTATTCGCTTTATGAGTTGTTCCCGTTGTTCTTCGATTTTATTCTTTTTAATGAATCTTATGGTATCCTGAATATAGATACCGCATTCCTCTTTTTTATAAACACCGGTTGATAAAGCATTGGTTATGAACTGGTCAAAGCCTGTTCCATTACAACTTTCGATAATGCCTGGTATGGTCAATACTCCCTTCTGATAGCATTCTTCAAATAATCTGAATAATCTTCTGGCATCAGGATTTTTAAAGTCATCTTCTTTTAGGCTGGAACGTAAAGTTTTGAATTGATCTAAATCGGCTGTTACGGCAATCAAACCACGCATTTCTGCATCAAGGTTTATCTGCGGTTTACTTGTTTCATTATTAGTCTGCCGGATAGTTATACGTTCACGGGCTTGATTACGATTTAAAAAATCCCTCTTTACAGCCTCCGGATTCAGATTAAAGACTTGAGACAATTGCTCAAGGCTCGACTCCTTCTGAATATCAGATTGCAATGCATCTACATAAGCAAAAAACTCCAGAGCAGCCTTGGTTTTACCTTCAGGCGTGTCAACAGGGTATTTTTTCCCTACTTTATTCAAAAGAAAGTCGCTATCTAATATAGCACTGTTTACCTGAGCAGTCAAGTTATTTTTTCCGAATTTGAGCATGATTTCGGCAGGGTCTTTTCCACCCTGAAGCTGGATTACCTTTACTGTAAGTCCGTTTTCGCGGCAAAGCTTAATTGCCTTCCAGGTAGCTTCCTGACCTGCTCCATCTGAATCAAAAGAAAGATAGACAACACCGGAAGAAACAAAGCCCGAAATCATTTTGATATGATCTTGAGTTAAAGCTGTTCCAAGCGTTGCAACGGCATAATCAAGTCCGCATTGATGATAGGCAATTACATCCATGTTTCCTTCGCAAAAGATAATCGCTTTTTTTTCGCGGATTGAGTTTTTTGCAAAGCTAAAGCCAAAAAGGGTTTCTCTTTTTTTAAATTGCGGGAGATCTCCGGAATTCAGATACTTTCGTTCCGATTCGTTAGCTGGAGGAAGAACGCGGCCACCAAATGCTACAACCTGACCCTTTCGGTTAAAAATAGGAAACATAAGTCTGTCAGAAAAAAATGAATAATCAGGGTATTTTGAACTGAAAAGACCGGACTTATTTAAAAGCTCCGGGCTGTAGTTTTTGCTAAGCAGAAATTTTCTAAGCCATTTGCGGTCGGCAGGAGCGTATCCAAGTTTAAATTTTTGTATTGTTTCTTTAGTAAGTCCACGTGCGCTTACATAATCTAAAGCTTTTTTACCCTGATCTGTTTCCATAAGAAAATAATGAAAGGTAGAAGCAAGACGTTCGTAAAGCTCTATGTTTTTTTCGGCAGTATCATCGCGGACATAATCAGAAGGAACTCCCCCATCCTTATATTTGATTGGGATGCCGCTTTTTTTTGCCAGGAGCTCAATCGCATTTACATACGAAAGCTTTTCCATTTCCATTACAAATTTGATTACGTCACCGGAAGCATGACAGCCAAAGCAATGGTAAAATTTTTTATCGCTGTCTACATGAAAGGAAGCAGTTTTTTCGCCGTGAAAAGGACAACAGCCCCAGTAATCATTTGCACCACGGGCTTTTAGCGTTGTATATTCTCCGACAACAGAAACTATATCAACGGTATTGTGGATTGTATCTATTGTTTCCTGCGAAATAAATCCTGCCATAAAAATCCTTTTTTAATTTTTGGTGCTCAGATTGTGACTTGCCTTGTGTTCATCAAAGGTTGTGGTAAATACATGTCTTCCGGCCTGAGCGTCTACAACCTGGAAGAAATAATAATCAGTCTTTGGTGGATTTGCAGCTGCCTCCAATGCTACAAGTCCCGGATTAGAAATTGGACCAGGCGGTAAACCTGCCCACTTATATGTGTTATAAGGACTGTCAATTTTTGTATCTTCGAGTAAAACTCTATCCGGATGCGGACGTCCTTCAATTTCTGTAATTATATAAACTATTGTTGCGCAGGAATAAAGTCCAATATTATGACGCAGACGATTTTTAAATACGCTTGCAATAAGAGGAGCTTCATCTTCTACACGGTATTCGCGTTCAACAATTGAAGCAAGAATTACAGTTTCATAAAGCTCATCAGAAGAAAGCTCTGACATGCCGGGTATTGTGCTTATTTTTTCAAAAAAGGTATCTATCATAAGTTCACAGACCTGCTGCGCACTCATTCCCGATGTAAGAAAGTATGTATCGGGAAAAAGGAAGCCTTCTGCATTTTCGCCATTTATTCCGCGGGCTTTAAGCATGCTTTTGTTACTGCATTCTGCTTTAAAATCCAACGCATTACAGATTCCAGCTTCCTCCAGAATATTTCCTATCTGCGAAATAGTTTTTCCTTCCGGAATAGAAACCTTTATATACTCCTGCTGACCGGAAGCAAGATTCTGAGTAATCTGTGCATAAGTCATTCCGTAATTTAAATGATAGATACCACTTTTAAGAACAAAAGTTGAATCCGAAGTCTGTGAACCAAAAAGAATTTTAAACACTGATGGAAACCGCATTGAGTAATAAAACAGCGTCTGATTTTTTATAAGTCCTGCTTCTTCCAGATGAGCAGCAATTGTGCGTACAGATTCTCCCTGCGATACTTCAAATCTTACATCAGAAGAAGCAGTTTGAGAAACCGGAGAAATTTGAGAATATAGATAAACGTATCCTCCAATCAAAAGCAGTAAAATAATACCGATTATTGAAAGAAAGATTTTTGGTGCTTTTTTCATGAGTAAAACTTCTTAACCTCATCTAAAGATAATGATTTATACACCGAATCTTCAAGAGCCCTCAAAAAATTTTCAAGTCCTTCCGGGAGCTGTTCCTGATTATCACGTAAAAAACGGGCAAGACCGGCTACTTCTTTGGAGTTAAAATTATACGATAGTGTAAATTCCTTTTCTGGAACCTGTCGCATTGGAATCATAACTGAATTTCTACCCCTTCTTCTGAGAGCTGAATATTCATATCATTATGCGCAATGTACTGTGCATACCAGCGGGCTGCCTGAACAATAGAATTAAGCTTTTTATCATCATAAGTTGGTTCATGATGAAAAAGATAAACATTTTTAATTCCCCAGTGAACTGCAAAATCAACAGCATAACAGAAAGCTGAATGTCCCCAGTTCTGTTTTCGATAAGCTTCTTCTGCGGTGTATTGAGAATCTATTACGATACAATCTGCATCCTTAAAAACCCTCTCCATGATTGGAGAACTGTCAAAATCTTTTGAACGAAGTTCAACGTCTGTTGCAAAAACAAACTTTTTGCCATTTTCTATTACAGCATAACTATAGGAAGTTCCCGGATGAGACATAGGACAGCATACAATCTGAGTATCACCGATATTGATAGGACAACCAGGGGTTAGTGTCATAAAATTTATTTTTTTTGTAAATGCACCAAAAGGAACCGGATAGTAAGGCTGGTTCATCTGATCTTCCAGGATTTTTTTTGCATCGGGATTTACTGAATAAATATTAAATTCTGATTCCGGATCATAAGCAGCATCAAAAAATGGTAAGCCCTGAATATGATCCCAATGAAAATGAGTAAAAAATAAATTATAAACCTTATTTTTGGGAAGATTACCTGATTTGCCTAAAACACGAATTCCGGTTCCTGCATCAAAAATGAATTCGTTTCCGTTGGATTTTACTTCTACACAGGTTGTATTTCCGCCTGTGGTTCCAAAAATCCATGAAGGTAATGAAGAAACGAATCTTGCGCGTGATTCCTCATCCTTGAGGTCATCTACAGTTATTCGCTGTACGGCTGCCATGATTTTTGATTGAACTTGTTGGGATGTGATAGGAGTTGGTAAGGAACCTCTTACTCCCCAGAAGTGTACAAGCATCTTCCCCTCTTCATTTTTTTTGTCTTTTTATTTTAAAGGATAGGAAGAAAATTGTCAAACCTAAAAAAAAAAAGACCTGATTAAAATCAGATCTTCTAATGGGGAGTAGAGGACTCGAACCTCTGGAGGTGTGAACCGAGGGATTTACAGTCCCTTGCAATTGCCGCTATGCGAACTCCCCAGAAAGCTGCTTGTAGGATTTGGACCCACGACCCCGAGATTACAAATCACGTGCTC
>JAILBH010000141.1 GCA_024681195.1 Treponema sp. | reverse complement strand
ACAAGAAGTTATTTTACTTCTGATAGTATATTTCATTTTTATTTAAAAAGAATTAAGAAAATTTTTCCACCATATCTAATAGTAGTTTTTTCTTCTGCAATTTTGCTTGCATTTATTAGTTCTTTTAGCATAAAAGATTACTTTACAAATAACGGTTTTTGGAAATATCTTGCAGCAAATGTTATTACTTTAAATTTTCTTCATCCTGATTTACCAGGAGTTTTTAATGGAGAGACAGTAAATGGTTCTTTATGGACTATAAAAATTGAATTAGGATTTTATATTATTCTTCCTTTTCTTCTTTTTCTGTGTTTTCATAATGAAAAAAAAGAGGGTAGATGCTTTATTGTTCTTTTAATATTTTACTTTTTGTCAGTCTTATATAGATTTTTTATTCCTTGTGTTATAGATTATTATCATTTGCCTTCAAGTATACAACATCAACTACCAGGTTATATAACATATTTTTGCGTTGGAATGTTGTTTTTTTTCTTTTATGATAAATTGTTTTCTTTATTAAATAAATTAGTAATACCAGCATTCTTGATTCTTGTATTATGTATAATTCTTGATAACTTTTATATGTCTATAATTATTAAACCTTTAGTTTTAGGAATTAGTGTAATGTGGTTTTCATTAAAGTGTCGTCCTTTGTTTGTATTATCAAAAGTCTATGATTTTTCTTATTGGTTATATTTAGTTCATTATCCAATAATTCTTGCAATTGCGGAAAAAAGCAGATAAATGTAAAGGTAAAGGAAATCTTATGCGTATTATTCCAATCATTCTTTCCGGTGGCTCTGGTACCCGTCTATGGCCTCTATCCAGGTGCGATAATCCAAAACAATTTCTTCCTCTTGTTACCGAGCGGACTATGATTCAAGAAACCTTGCTGCGTTTAAAAGGCCTTGAACTTGGTACTCCTATTGTTTCTTGCGGAGAATCTCATCGCTTTATGGTGGCGCAGCAGATAGGGGAGGTGCTTTCTGAGGTGGTTTCGACAGGCTCAACCACCACGGACTGTGGTTCAATTGGACTTCGGATTCTTTTGGAACCAATGGCAAAGAATACTTGTCCTGCTATTGCGGCGGCTTGTTGTGCGGCTATGGAACAGGATCCGGAAGCTGTTGTAATTGTTTTGCCTAGTGATCATGTTATAAAAAATGGTGATACATACAGAGAAGCAGTAAAAAAGGCTGTGGAACAGGCGGAAAAAGGTTATATGGTGACTTTTGGCATTGTTCCGACTTTCCCGGCTACAGGGTATGGGTATATTAAAGGGGTGGTTTCGACAGGCTCAACCACCGCGAATGATGTAGAAAAAGGTGTTATGCCTCTTGAGAAGTTTGTAGAAAAACCTGATTTGCAGACTGCTCAAGAATATCTTGATACCGGTCTTTATTACTGGAATAGTGGAATGTTTGTTTTTAAGGCAAAAACCTTCCTTGAAGAACTGGCTGCCTTTGAACCTCAGATGGCTGAACTTTCAAAGCAGTCCTACCAGAAAGCAAAAGTAGAAAACGATTTTACCTGGCTGGACAAATCCTCCTTTGAACAAATAAAAGGCAACTCCATAGATTACGCCGTAATGGAAAAAACTAAAAAAGGCATGATAGTAAAACTCAACGCCGGCTGGGACGACGTAGGTTCCTGGAATGCACTCTACGATATAAGCAAAAAAGATGCCAATATGAACGTAATCAAAGGCGATGACATAATTGCCCTTGATACAACATCTTCATACATCCGTGGCGGTAAACGAACAATTGCTACAATAGGTCTGGATAACATAGTAATAGTAGACAGCGATGACGGACTTTTAGTTGCCGCAAAAGGTAAAATACAGGATGTAAAGAAGGTTGCGGAAGAAATAAAAAAGCGTAAATAATAAATTCTGTTATATAATGAATAAAAACTGTCAGAAATCTTCTGGCAGTTTCTTATTTTAAATTGACAAATGACAAAAATAAGCTATTATAGTTTGAAGGAGTTTTATATGCGAAAAATTCAAATACTACTTTCCACTATATTATTCTTAGCTTTGCTAAATTCATGTAAACATAATCCGGATACAAAAGTTATAAAGCCTCAAGATACTGAAGAACCAGAACTTGTTTTTGATATTAAGGATGTTAGTAATCTTAGGGTTGTTTCTGAAGATTCATGCATAAATCTTTTTTGGGATAAATTGGAAGTAGATGGTCTTGATAAAATTATAATTGAATATGAGGAAGAGGTTAAAAATCACAAAAAAATTGAATTAGATAAAGAACAAACATCCTGGAGTTTATCTCAGGGACAACACGGAAAATTATTTAGTTTTAAGATTTATACAACTTATTTAGATGGTTCTGAAAGTGAGGGAATTACCACTGATTGTATTTTCACAAAATATTCAGAGTTTAATAATCCAATACTGTTTATCAATACTCCAGATAATATGGAAATCATAACTAAAGAATGGCTTTCTGATCAAAATCTTGAATTGGCTGATTGTATAATAGTGGATAAAAATTCACCTGAGAATCAGGAAATCAAATTGGATATTAAGTGTAGAGGAAACACATCTATGGGGCAGCCAAAAAAGAATTTCTCTATAAAACTTGATAAAAAAGAAAATCTCTTTAATATTGCTGATGATAAGCATAAAAGCTATGCTTTAATTGCTAATTATTCAGATAAATCTTTAATTCGAAATGAACTTGCCTATTATATGGGAAATGATGTCTTTACTAATATGGAATGGAATCCTCATACAAAGGTTGTCAATTTGTTTATGAATGGAACCTATAGGGGACTATATTTACTTACAGAACGTATAAAAATAGATGAAAAAGAAATTAATATTCCTGATGTTAGTAAAACTGCAAAACTGAAGGATTTAAATAATGATGGTGAAAAAAATTTCCTAGATGGTGGGTGGATTTTAGAAATTAATGCCCGTCTTGATGAAACATACAACTGGAAAACCAATAATAATATTCCAATCTCATTAAAAGAACCTGATGACTATGAAGGATGGGAAAATATTAAAGATTATTTAAACTTTGTTGAATCTGTTTTGTATGATGATAGTATTTTTGATGATGCTAATAATGGCTGGAGAAAGTATCTTGACGAAGGCTCATTTATAGACTGGTATTTTGTGAATGAAATAGCAAAGAATAATGATGCCTGCTGGTTCTCCAGTTGCTATATGTATTTTAATCCGGAATGGCAGAAGCTTTATATGGGACCAGTTTGGGATTTTGATATAGGTTTTGGCAATATTGATTATAATGGTTGCGATGATTATGAGAAGTTCTGGATAAGAGGTAAAGGCTGGTATTCAAGGCTTTTTGAAGATCCAGAATTTGTTGAAAATTTAAAATCACGATGGACCGCAAAGAAAAACGAGATTGATGCACTTGTTCAAAACATTGACGATATGGCAGATAATCTTCAGGGAGATGTAGACGTAAACTTTACAAAATGGCCAATCTTAGGTGAATATGTCTGGCCAAATGCTCCAGGTTATTCCGAAAGAACAACCTATCAAAGCGAAGTAGATTATCTTAAGACTTGGCTAACAAATAGAATTGCCTGGTTGGATACAGCAATAGGTGAATTATAGAAGAAGATTGCGCAGACCAGTTCAGCAGTGTGACCGAGGTGAACTTTTCCCTCATTACATGTCGTCCATGGACAAACCTAAAATTTTTGGGGTATAAGTGCTTAGGTTTTGCATGAAAAGGTCGGCTTTTGCCTGAACTTTTGTAAGGTTTATATTTTTGGCCTGGCGTTTTACTTCGTAGATGCTACAGGATTTATTCAGGTCGTTGATTGCAATAATGTCTATTTCGTTCATGTTTTTTCTATCCCACCAGCTGCCGATTTTTGTAATACTGCCTTCTTCCTGAAGTTTTGCCGTAAAATAACGTTCCAGCGTTTTGCCGGTAAAGGTTTCGTAATCGCGCAGGATGAACTCTTTTAGCATATCGTAATTTCCAAGCTCTATTAAATCCTGATGTGAATAAATGAACCTGAAATAAAAGAGCATGTATTCGTCTACAATCTGCCAGCGTGTATTGCGGCTTTCTGACTTTGAAAGCAAAGGGCGAATTTGTTCTGTTATTCCAAATACCTTTTGCAGATTCTGCAGATAAGCTCCTGTGTTTTTCTGGATGACTGAATCTATTTCGCTTTGGGTTGTTAGACCTCTTGAGATTGCCTGGAGAATTGAAAAATAGATTCCGTAGTCTTTGCCGATTTCGCCTATGAGTATATTTCGACCATCTGAAAGAAATGGTGAGGCCATGTTGCAGACTGAGTCTATCATTTTTGTTTTTGTTGTTGCTCCGGCATTCATAAGGAGGAATATGTATTTTGCTACTCCACCGCTAAGCATATAAAGGCAGAGTAAATCTTCTGCTTTGTATTTGGGATTGAAGTCCTGAAGAATTGTTTTTACTACCGAAGGTGCAAATGGCTTTAGGTGTATATTATGTGTTGAACGTCCGAATAGAGGTTCTTTTTTATCTTTGAAGATTTTAGTCATGAGTGAGTAGATTGAACCGCAGACAATCAGATTTATTTTTGAGCTTGACTTGTGACTGTCCCAGATATTCTGCATCTGACTGAAAAAAGCTTTGCTTACATACTCAATATCCTGAAACTCGTCGATTACAAGCGTGAAATGCTTTGTTTGCGAATAGGTCATTATCTGTTCAAACAGATCGGACAGTGTTTCAACACTACCAAAGATTTTTAAGCCGATACTTTCTTCCAGAGTTTTTTGCCATTGTTCGCAGAGTGATTTTTCTGCGCTGCGTGAGGTAAACAGATAGGCACTTTTTTTGCCGCTTATGAATTGTTTAAGAAGCTGAGTTTTTCCAATACGGCGGCGGCCTGTGAGAACTGTAAAGCAGGCAGACTTTGTTGATTGCTTTTCGATTTTTGTAAGAGCTTCGAGTTCTTGTATTCTGTCATAAAACTTTTCCATTCTGCATTACCTCAAGTAATGGCTATTAATTTAATAGCTATTAAATTAATATACATTATATAAATGTTTTCGGCAAAAATCAAACAAATTTGTAAAATCTATTCTCCTGTCTAATTGTCCTCCCTTCAAAATAATGCTACACTTTTAGTGCATGCAAAATTCCACTTCTCATGAAAGCTTAAAAAACATAACCGTCTCAGGCTTTTTCTGGCGAATGCTGGAACGCATTTGTGCTCAGGCTGTTACTTTTATTGTAACAGTTGTGCTGGCAAGGCTTTTGATGCCGGAGGAGTTTGGGCTCATTGCAATTGTAAATGTTTTTGTGGCGGTTGTTGATGTTTTAATTACCAGCGGTTTTTCTATAGCACTTATTCAAAAAAAAGAAGCAGATGAACTTGATTTTTCTACTGCCTTTTATGCAAGCCTTGTGCTGGCGGCAGTTTTGTATGCTATCTTTTTCTTTTGTGCGCCTTGGATTGCGGGGCTGTATAAAAACCAGCTGCTTATTTCTCTCATACGTGTGATGGGAATTAAGTTTTTTATTTCGGCAGTGAATTGCGTGCAGCAGGCTTATGTTTCCCGCCTGATGATATTCAGAAAATTCTTTTTTGCAACTTTTTTTGGAACCTTTGTTTCCGGGATTGTTGGAATTGCTCTTGCCTTTAAGGGGGCAGGGGTGTGGGCTTTAGTTGCTCAGCTTTTGACAAATCCTTTTATAGACACAATCATTCTTTTTATTACTGTTAGCTGGCGGCCGCGGCTTTGCTTTAGTTTTGATCGCTTAAAGGCTCTTTTTAATTATGGCTGGAAAATCATG
>JAILBH010000098.1 GCA_024681195.1 Treponema sp. | reverse complement strand
TTCAACAGCCTGAGTCATATCATAAACATCGATGTAGTCACCGAATACTTCGATTGTGCTGCGGTCTTCGCGGGAAATTGGAGTACCGGTAAAGCCGATATAACTTGCGTTTGGAAGACTGTCGCGGATTATGCGGGCGGTACCGATTGTCCGGTGGGCTATAAGATTACCCTCTTCGTCGCGGCTTGTTTTTATTTTCTCTGTAAGTCCGTACTGTCCGCGGTGAGCTTCATCAGCCATTACGATGATATTTTTTCGGTCACTGAGCGGTTCATCACTTTCCTCGAACTTCTGCATTGTAGTAAAAATGATTCCGTTTGCCTTACGTCCTTCAAGAAGCTGTTTCAAATGCTCACGGCTTTCTGCCTGAACAGGTTCCTGACGCAAGAAATCTTTACAATTACAGAACTGACCATAGAGCTGATTATCCAGATCATTGCGGTCTGTAATAACAACAATTGTCGGTGAATCAATTGCCTGCTGCAAAAGGTGTGCATAGAAAACCATAGAAAGTGATTTTCCGGAACCCTGAGTATGCCAGAAGACACCGATTTTTCCATCGCCGCTGACTGCAAGCTTTGTACGTTCAACAGCCTTACGAACAGCAAAATACTGATGGTAACCTGCAAGAATCTTATAGGAATTAATTCCGTCATTATTAAAACAGATAAAGTTTTTGATAATATCAAGCAGGCGATCTTTTTGGAAAATGCCTTCAAAGAAAGTCGTAAAATCTGCAAAGACCTTGGATTCCATGTTGCCATCTTTTGTCTTCCATTCCATAAAGCGGTCTTCACCACTTGTGATGGTTCCCGCCTTACTTGTAAGCTGGTCGCTCATTACGCAGATACAGTTGTAAATAAACATGGAAGGAATTTCATGTATGTAATTGCGGATCTGTGTGTACGCTTCGCTAGCATCAGTCTGTTCACGGCTTGGAGATTTCAATTCAAAAAGACAAACTGGAAGTCCGTTCAGGAAAAGCAAAATATCCGGCCGCTTGTTTGAGTTTTCTATAAATGTCCATTGATTTGCAACGATGTAAGAGTTTTTGTCGCCAGGTTTTCCGGCATTTTCAAAGTCTGCAATATAAATGATGTCAGATTTAGTTTCGCCATTAAGATGATAACTTACTTCAATACCATTCTGCAGGTATTCCATAAAAATGGCATTTTTCTTTTTTAGTTCAGCATTTTCAAAATTTCGGAGTTTAAGAAGAGCCTCGTCAATTGCTGCAGGTGCCGTCTTTGGGTTCAGTCTGCGGATAGAATCTTCAAGAACAGAATCATAAAGCGGAGAATGCCAGTCGCGTTCAACATCCGGCCCATAAACATGCTCCCATCCCATATTCTGGAACAACTCAATCAGAGCATTTTCATAGGCTTCTTCGTTGTAATCGGACATAATCTTTCCTTAAAAGTTTATACAATATTTTATCATGAAATACCGGAAAAAGGGAGAGTTTTATACACCACATTCTTTAAGAATTTTACCTAAAACTGTACCAACTTCTGTCGAAGGATTTTCCTTATACCAGGAATAGTTATGGTGTTTATTTAGCTCATAAGAACGTCTTTTATTTTCTTCCATTATTTTTTCAGCACGGACCACAGCACATTTTACATCTTCTATAGTAATCTGATTTAATATTTGCTTAAAATGTTTTTCTTCCTTGTATTCTTTAAGCCCTTCATAATTTGTCTTAAAAGCCCTGTTTATTAATGCAAGATAATTCTTCCTATTATCAACAGCCCCATTGCAATCCATTTTATGAAGAATCATCCAAAGTTCAAAGGTTAGATTTGTATATGCAGGAAAATATGTAACCGTTTTTCCGAGATTTTCAGCAGCATTCATGTCATCTAGAACCGCAATAAATCTTTTTTCATATTCAGGTTCTGTTGATTCAACATCAAAAAAATGATTAACGTTCACTTCCTTCAAAACAGCAAGTCTTTTTACATAAGATTTTGGTGGGCAAACCTTTATGTGAAATACAACTTTATTAGTAGCTGTTGGCATAGAATTAATGAGTTTAGAAAGATGTTCCAAGTACCATTTTTCGGTTTCACCTTCGGTTGAAAAATAATACTTTAAGGTTGTCTTTTCAGCCATGAAGGTTCCTCAACTAATTTTTGGAAGATCTCTGTGAAATCAATATCACGAATTGCACCATATTCATCCATAAAGTAATTATTCATATAATCCTTACCCTTTCTTGCATTTGTTCCCTTAGTACCAAAATCAGAAAGAGAATAATGACGACTACATTTAGTTTCATCATCACGATCAATAAACTTAATTTCATCACGGCGGAATAAATTATTGTTCAGGTAAAGAGGATTGTGAGTATTAAAAATAAGCTGTGCATTATGGATGTTTATTTCATCATTATGGAAAATATTTATCAGACTCATAATCGCAGCTGGATGAATTGAAGAATCAAACTCATCAATAATTACTGTTGCACCATATTGAATTGCTTTTGCAATTATTGGGAACATATTTACAAAACGTATTGTTCCATATGATTCAAAATCACTTGCTGGTATACATCTTCCATTTTCCATTACAGAACACAAGAAACTTCTATCTGGATCATTATCATCTTTTACATAGACAAGCTGATTTGCATTTATTCCAAAATCCTTTACAGCCATCTCCAGGCTTTTCGGGACATTCTTAAATTTCAAAGGAGAAAAAGGATTATATTCCAATATGTCTGCATGATAAAATGGTTCAAATTTATCTTGGAAATATCTTTGAATTGAACCAGCAAGTTTAGGGCTAAGAATAGTTTTAAAACCATTAGAGAGAAACAGCTCTGTTTGAACCAGACTATTTTGAGCAATTGACTGCATGACTTTCATATCTTTTTTTGAATCAAAAGATAAATAAGTCGCCAGTGCATTTAAATTCTCAAAAGTAAGATTTTCTTCATTTCTTTCAAAAAGCAATTTTTGGTTGATTTCTAATTTTTCATAAACAACAGAACGGTTATAATCTTTTTCAAGAAACATTCCCAAATCTATACTTAAAGAATAAGTATAAAGAATTCCTTCATCAATAAACGAGATAGAAAATGATACAGGCTTTGATCCTGTCAGTGTATTGTTTGGAATAAGTTCAAGCATCCAAAAGAATGCAGCAGTATTGTATTGAGGAACATTTCTTATATGTCCTCTTTCAACCAGAACCTTCAATATCTGCATAGCACCGATCAGATTACTTTTTCCAGAAGCATTTGGTCCATAAACTATGGCAGAACAAAGCCCCTTATAATCTTTACCGTTTATAGACTCATGCAGAATACTATAATCCAGCCCTTTCTGTTTAGGAGCCGGAATCATAGAGAAATTAACCC